>DATNCK010000204.1:0-5649 GCA_035571575.1 Steroidobacteraceae bacterium
TGACGGCGCCACCCGTCCTGCCATCGGCAGGCGGCGCCGCAGCGGCTGCTGATGTGCTGGCCACCGCCGGCGGCCGGCCGGTCACAGCCATGGCCTATGAACAGCAGATCGCACAGGCCCGCAGCATCGTCGCCAAAGATCCTGTGCGCGTGGCTCAGGTGGTCAAGGATTGGGTACAGAAGGATGAATAGCCGTCATGTCTGCACAGCCTGAACGTTTGAACGACACCACCATGACTGACGTGCGCGCCTGGAACGCGCCGCAGATCAATGGCCGCGCACTCTCGCCGGCGCGCATGAATTCCGCCGACGACCTTCAGGGTCCGGAGCGACAGGCCTGGGTGGAGGCTGAAGCCGCCGGTCGTAGCGCGGGGCTGGCCGCCGCACAGCGGCAGATCGATGCACGCGTGCGGCAGCTGGATGAAGCCACCGCAGCCGTCTCGGCGGCCTTGCAGGCGCTGGCGCGTCCGCTGGCGCATGTGGATGAAGAGGTGCACGGCCAGGTCGTCGAGCTCGCCATTGCCATCGCGCGCGGCCTGCTGCGCCGTGAATTGCGATCCGATCCCTCACAGATCATCGGCATCGTGCGCGAGACCGTCGCGCTGCTGCCTGCTGCAGCACGTGGTGTGCGCGTATCGCTGCATCCCGAGGATGCAGCGCTGCTGCGCGAGAAATTGCCCGCCGGTGGCCCCGACCAGGCCTGGTCCATCATTGACGATCCGGCGCTGTCGCGCGGCGATTGCCGTGTGCACACCGACTATGCGCAGGTGGACGCGCGTGTCGAAACACGACTGAAGGCCACGCTGGCGGCGCTGCTCGGTGACGAGCGGGCCGAGGCGCGCGGCGCGGAAGCTGAATGAACACGGCGCGTGCGCACGCGCTGCCCTGGCGCGATCAACTGGCCCGCTCGTTGCGCGATGCGCGTGGCCTGCCTGAACCGCCGGTCGAAGGTCAGTTGGCACGGATGATCGGGCTCACGCTCGAAGCGCTGGGCTGCCAGGCGGCGGTGGGTGATCGCTGCGAGGTCATGGCCGCGGACGGTTCTTCGGTGGAAGCCGAGGTCGTGGGTTTTTCGGGCGAACGTCTGTACTTGATGCCCACCGGTGATGTGCACGGCGTGAAACCCAGTGCACGCGTCATTCCGCGTCCCGGCGCAGGCTTCGTGCGCGTTGGACCCGAGTTGCTGGGTCGAGTCATCGACGGTGCCGGTGAGCCGCTGGACGGCCGCGGTCCGCTGCATGTGGAAGACCGGACGCGCCTCGCGGGCGTACCGCTGAATCCGCTGCTGCGCGCGCCCATCGAACGCACGCTGGACGTGGGCGTGCGCGCCATCAATTCACTGCTGACCGTGGGGCGCGGACAGCGCATTGGCCTGTTCGCAGGCTCCGGCGTGGGCAAGAGCGTGCTGCTGGGCATGATGGCCCGCTACACCGAAGCCGACGTGATTGTCGTCGGACTGATCGGTGAGCGCGGCCGCGAAGTGAAGGAATTCATCGACAAGATCCTGGGTGAGGAGGGACGCGCCCGTTCGGTGGTGGTCGCCGCCCCGGCCGACAGCACGCCCCTCATGCGCCTGCATGGCGCCTGGCGCGCAACGGCCATTGCGGAGTATTTCCGCGACCAGGGTCAGAACGTACTGCTGATCATGGATTCGCTGACCCGCTTTGCGCAGGCACAGCGTGAGATCGGCCTGGCCATCGGTGAGGCACCTGCAACCAAGGGCTATCCGCCATCGGTGTTCGCACGGCTGCCGCAGCTGGTGGAGCGGGCAGGCAATGCGGCCGCGGAGTCTGGCTCGATCACCGCGTTCTACACCGTGCTCACGGAAGGCGATGACCAGCAGGATCCGATTGCCGACAGCGCACGCGCCATTCTCGACGGCCATATCGTGCTCTCGCGTCGCATCGCCGAAGGTGGTCATTATCCGGCCATCGATGTCGAGGCCTCGATCAGTCGCGTCATGCATGACATCGTGCCACCCCAGCAGATGCAGCAGGCGCGGCGGTTGAAGCAGTTGCTGTCGATGTACGAACAGAACCGCGACCTGATTGCCATCGGCGCCTATCAGCAGGGCAGCGATCCGCGCATCGATGCGGCCATGGCCGCGCAGAACGGCATCCGCGAATTCCTGCGCCAGGACCTGCACGAACGCGTCAGTCTGAATGACAGCGTCGCGCAGCTCGAAGCCCTGATGGGCGCTGAAGTATGACGCGTTCGGAGCGGATGGCGCCGGTGCAGCGAGTGCTCGGCAAGACCGAGCAGCAGCGCGCACGCGACCTGGCGGATGCGCGCACCCGCCTGACCGCGGCCGAATCGAAACTGCAGGATCTGGAGCAGTACCGCCGCGACTACGAGAAGAATTTCCAGCAGCGTGCCAAGGCCGGTCAGCCGGTGACGGCGCTGCGGGATTTCCAGGTGTTTCTCGCACGCCTGGATCAGGCCATCCAGCAGCAGACACAGATCGTCGCGGCCGGCCGTGGCGATGTGGCAGGCCAGACCACGCGCTGGCAGAGCGCGGCGCGCCAGGTGAAGGCCGTCGACTCGGTCGTGGACCGCTGGCAGGGCGAAGAGCGTCGTGACCAGGATCGGCGCGACCAGAAAGAAACAGATGAACGTGCGCAACGCGGCAAGACGCCGCGTACATCGGAGAACGGATGAACAGTGCCGGCATTTTGATGAACGTCGCCACACCCGCAGCAGCGGGTGCTGCACCCTGCGATGCCGAGTCCAATGCAGCAGAGGGATTCTCCGCCGCGCTGGCCGCGCTACAGCAGGCGCCGGGCGTGCAGCAGGCTGCCAAGAGCACACCGGAGGCGCAGGCAGGGGATGTGAAGGCGCCCGAATCAGAAGATGTCAGCGCGCTGGCTGTCATTGCCGCCCTGCTGTTGCAGGGCTCTGCGGCAGCCAATGATGCAAGTGAAACCGCGGCTGCCTCGGCGCCCGTGGATTCAGGCGAAGACGCGGCGTCAGTGACGGCCGCCGGAACTGCCGCGTTGTCAGTGCAGGGCGCCGACGACGACCAGACTGCGACCGCGGCTGCAACCGCTCCGTCACCCGCACAGGATCCCTCGCTGGCTGCTGCCGCTTTGCGTGCAGCCACCGCACGTGGCACAGGTTCTCGGCGCGACCCACAAGATTCCATCGATACAGCAACCCAGAACGGTCAGGCAGACACCGACAACGATCCGGAAAATCGCCTTGTCACAGACAAGCTGCAGAGTGCGCTTAACGCGGCACTGCCCGGTGTCGCTGCGAACGCCGCCTCTGTAGCCACCGCTGCCGCGGCCACCGCGGCTGCCGCCACCGCTGCCTTTGCCGGCGCTTCCTCCAGCGTGGCGTCGCAGTCCGTGGCCGCCGCCGTGCATCTGGCCACCACGCTTTCGCGCGAGAATTCGGCCGATGTTGCCAACACCGCGCACGCCGTCATCCGCGAACCCGTGGGTTCGCCGCGCTGGGCGGACGAAGTCGGTTCGCGACTGATGATGATGTCCGTGCGTGGACAGCAGGAAGGTTCGTTGACGCTGACGCCGGAGCATCTCGGACCGCTGGAAGTACAGATCAACGTCAGTAAAGACACTGCCAATGTGTGGTTCGGTGCGCAACATGCTGACACTCGTGCGGCATTGACTGACGCCATGCCGCGGCTGCGCGAGCTGCTGGCCGCTTCAGGACTGTCGCTGGGGCAGTCAGGCGTGTCCGAGCAGGCGCCGCGCCGTAGTGCCGGAGACTTTGCCACGGGCCGTTCGGGCGGCGCCGGAGCGGAGCTGGCCAATGTCGCGGAAGCGGCGCCGGTCGCCTGGCGGCCGCTGCGCTCGGGCCTCATTGATACCTACGCCTGAAATCCGTCTGCCAGTCTTTGGGCCGCGACGGAAAGCCGTCCAGGCGCCACTCCTGTGCGCGGCGTCACAGTCCATAATTCGCGTAAAATCATTATAAATCAATAGATTGCATGCCATGTGGCAGGCGTGGCACAGCCATTGCTCGATCAGTCGCGAGTCTTTACGCGATCCCCCTTTCAGAGGCTGCAATCGAACATGTCTGAAGCGAAACCCGAGGCCGCCGCGGCTACTCCTCCGAAGTCCAAGAAGAAGCTGCTGCTGGTGATCGCGGCCGTGGTTGTCCTGATGGGCGGCGGTGCGGGTGCGTATTTCGCCTTCTTCCACGGCAAGTCCGACGAGACGGCCGAAGCGGGCAAGGACGGCAAGTCCGCCAAGGCCGACAAGAACGACAAGGGCAAGAAGAAGGGCAAGGAGGAGAAAAAAGAGCCGAAGCTGCCCGCGCAGTTCGTCGAGCTGGATCCTCCCTTCGTGGTCAATTTCGCTCCCGGGTCAACCTCGCGCTTCCTGCAGGTCACCGTGCAGCTGATGACGCGTGAGCCGGAGATGTCTGAATTCCTGAAGACCAATTCGCCGATCATCCGCAACGATCTGCTGCTGCTGCTCGGCAATCGCACGGTCGAGGAGGTCTCGACCAACGAGGGCAGGGAGGCGCTGCGCGCCAAGGCCCTGGAAACCGTACGCAAGATCATCACCAGCGAAGGCGGCAAGGGCGAGGGGCTCGAGGCCGTCTACTTCACCAGCTTCGTCATGCAGTAGGTCAGCCATGAGCACAGAAAATTCCCCGAACGGAGCACCTTCGGCAGCCGACATCGCCGCTGCTGAAGCCATGATGGCCGGACAGGCGCAGGCCGCGGCGCCGCAGGATACCGGTGGCGACGTCAAGATCGACGTCATCCTGGACGTGCCGGTGACGCTGTCGCTGGAAGTCGGTCGCACGCGGCTGCCGATCCGCAGCCTGCTGCAGCTGAACCAGGGATCGGTCGTCGAGCTGGAACGCAATGCCGGCGAGCCGCTGGACGTGTTCGTCAACGGCACGCTGGTGGCGCACGGCGAAGTGGTCGTCGTGAACGACAAGTTCGGCATCCGGCTGATCGATGTGGTCAGCCCCGCCGAGCGCATCCGCAAACTCAAGTAGGTTGATATGAATTCCTGGTTCGTCAGGCTGGCAGGTTCTGGCGCCTTGCTCGCGCCCGCGTGGCTGGCAGCTGCGGAAGCCGAGCCCGCGCGCCGCTTTGCCGCACCAGATACTGCGACTGCGCTGCCCAGCACCAGCATGGGTGGCATCGGTCAGGTCACCCTCGCGCTGCTCGTGGTGCTGGCCGTGGTGTTCGTGCTGGCCTTCGTGCTGAAGAAGATGCGCACCGTGGCCGGCGGGTCACAGGGCATCGAAGTGCTGGCACAGGCTTCACTGGGCGCGCGCGAGCGCGCCGTGGTGATTCGCGTCGAGGGCACGAAGCTGCTGCTGGGCGTGTCGCAGGGGCGAGTAAACCTGCTGCATGTGCTGCCGCCCTCGGCCAGCGGGAGCGAACCGCCTGCTACTTCCGCAACACCTGCCGGTACGGAGCGTCCGAGCTTCGCGCAGTTGCTGCGCAAGAGCCTGGGGCGTTGAAGCCTGCAGCAATGAAATCCGGTTTGATGAAAAAAATACTTCTCGCGACGCTGCTGCTGAGCGCCCCCCTGCTGGCGCAAGCGGCCGCACCGGGTATTCCTGCCGTAGTGGTGCAGGGCGCCGGTGGTGCCCAGAGCTACTCGCTGACGCTGCAGCTGCTGATCCTGATGACGGCGGTGACGCTGCTGCCATCGATCTTCCT
>DATNCK010000205.1:0-8412 GCA_035571575.1 Steroidobacteraceae bacterium
GGTGCGGCGATCGAAGATCCGCCACGCGAACAGGCTCTGCTGGCCTCGCTGCGCGAACGCGCGATGCCCCTTGGCCTGCCGCAGGAACTGGTCGATCGCTTTTTCACCGCGCAGATCGAGGCTTCAAAACAGTTGCAGCACGAGTTGTTTGCTCGTTGGCAGCATGAACGCCGTGAAAAATTCTCGGGGATTGCCGATCTGGCCACGGTGATACGTCCGGGCATCGATCGCGTCACGGGCGAAATGCTGCAGGCACTGGCGCAGCTGGATCCATCCCGTGCCATTGCGCTGCCAGCGGCCTCCACTATGGAAGGCATCAGCAGCGGTGCGGTGCGTACCGCCCGCTTGCCATTACAGCAGGCGTCATCCAGCCACTAGAACCAGAGGCGGCGGGCGCCTCAGGCCACCAGGGCTCGCACCGCCATCAGGCCCGCGATCGCCGCCGCCAGCGATGCACCCACATGCAGGAGGACGATGGCAGTGGCCAGCAGCGGACGCTGTGCCTCGAGCGCCTGGACTACTTCCACGGAAAAGCTGGAGAAGGTGGTCAAACCGCCGAGAAATCCTGCCATCAGCAAGGGCCGCAGCGTCATGTCCAGGCTGGTGTATTCGGCCAGCAGCCCGATCAGCGCGCCGGCGGCACCGCAGCCGAACACATTGGCGGCCAAAGTGCCCAGCGGGACCTCCGCCAGCACGGGGTTCAGCCACGAGGCCAGCAGATAACGCAGCACTCCGCCGGCACCAGCGCCGACAAACACCAATGACAGGCTCTTTGGATTCATGAGGCCGCGTATCATTGCGGCCGCGGTGTGGTTCCCGCAAGCCGTCTGGTTTCCCAAGCCCCGGTAGCTCAGTGGATAGAGCACTCGCCTCCTAAGCGAGGGGTCGCAGGTTCAACTCCTGCCCGGGGCGCTCCACTTACAGGCAGGCCGGTGGCCCGACGCCCGAGCTGTTTTTGCCTCGTCAGCTGGCGCGTACCGCCTTGGGGTCTTCCGCACACTCGAAGCTGATGTTCTCGTCGGCGAGAACGACATGACCATGACAACGTGGGCATATCATCAGACCAACGGAACTCGCGAAGGAGTTGAGGTCCGCGAGCTCAGTAATTCGCGATGGGGGCTCGAAGCTCGTTTGGCAACGCGGGCAGTGAAAGACGGCGTGCGCATGAGCTGTCATCACGCTTTCTCCTTGATCTTGTTCTGCAGACTGTTCACGTAGCCTGCCCCGGCTCGCACGGTACTGCAACGAGTCGACTTACGGCGACGGATTCGCAAGTTTTCCGGGGGTTACGCGACAATGGCGCCCCCATCTTCCATGGCTGACGACTCAGCTGTAGCGGCAGCGGTTGCGTCTTGCTTGATCGCTGCGCGAGGTTCGGCCGCGTCGCCATAGTTCACCGGATTCCGGCATATCGGACACGGAACTGACTTCGGCTCTTTTTCTTGTGGTTCAGCATCATTGTTCCGGGAAACAAGAAAATTGGTGCTGCAGCCAGTACAGCGCAGCAGCATAGTATCGGAGAGCATTTTTCTTTATCCCGGCCTATCGGCCAGTAATCCCTCCACGCAACGTAGGGAATTCGATTCGCACCCGCAATCGTCTACATCCACTACTGGCTTGTAGGACGAGTCCCACCATCGTCGACGCGCCGGTCCTTCAACCGGAGGCGCTAGCGCTGTGCGGGGCGCCAGTTTCCCATCCGCTTTACCGTGGCGATTGATGGTTATGAGTAGAGGGCGAACAATCTGCTCCTTTAAGATCGCCCGACATTCGCGAGGGCGGTGAAATGAAGCCAAGGATCGACATCGGCGCGTGGACTGGTCTGGTATGCGGCCTCGTTCTGTCGGGCGCGTTCGCAGCGCAAGACCCGGCGGCCACGGTCAATTCCCAGGACGTTGTAGTTCAGGCCAAACCACTGCGCGAGCTGCGCGCGGACGCGCGCAAGGCACAAAGGCGGTTCGAAACACTCTACGGGCAGTTGAATCAGGACGCCGACCAGCAGATGTCCTGCCAGGACTCCGCGGCCACCGGTTCGCGATTCACCAAGCGCACCTGCACCACGCGCGCGGCCGAGACGGCGAAATCACTGGCAACCCAGGACTATGTGGGCAGCGCCGATCTGAATGCATCGGTGAAGGGGCAGCCGGGGGCGCGGACTGAAACCTCGGGACCGGTCGAGACGGCGGTCGGCGCCACAGCTCCGGCTGCGATGTCCGAACGCTATGCCTCGGATCGCAAGGCGGTCGACATGACGGAATATCAGAGTGCGTACTGGAAGAATCTGCTAAAGCTGATGAGCCAGCATCCGGAATTGCAGAAGAGCTTCGATGAATACGCACAGGCCAAGGCGCGGCTGGACGCGGCGCAGAATGGGAGCAATGCAGGTAAGCAGTAACGGGATACCTGGGAAGCCGGCAGGCGGCTAGAATCACCGGCATGGTGCGTCCAGATTCCGCAAGAGGACTGCTGGCTGCGGCGTTTGCGCTGCTGGCACTTGCCAGCTGCGGCACCAATCCTGTCACGGGCAAGCGCGAACTGCAGTTCGTCTCTGAATCACAGGAAATCCAGACTGGCGCGCAGAACTACGCTCCCATGCGACAGAGCGAGGGCGGCGACTATGTGGTGCTGCCGGATCTGACGGCGTACGTAAACGAAGTGGGACAGAAGCTCGTGGCGGTGAGCGACCGCGTCACGCTCAGCGAACGCAAGCTGCCCTTCGAGTTCAAGGTGCTGAACAACTCGGTTCCCAATGCCTGGGCATTGCCCGGCGGCAAGATCGCAGTGAACCGCGGCCTCCTCACTGAGTTGAACAGCGAAGCCGAGCTGGCAGCCGTGCTGGGCCATGAAATGGTGCATGCGCTGGCGCGTCATGGCGCGCAGGCGCAGGAACGTGGTGTGCTGCTGCAGGGCGGGCTGGTCGCTGCACAGTTGGGTGCCGTACTCGGCGGGGTGGATGAACGGGCCACAGGCCTGCTGCTGGGCGGCGCCGGCGTGGGCGCGCAGCTGATCACCACGCGCTACGGCCGCGACGCCGAACTGCAGAGCGATCTGTACGGCACGCGACTGATGAAAGCCGCGGGGTACGACCCCATGGCGGCGGTGTCGCTGCAGGAGACTTTCGTGCGCCTGGCCGAAGGGAAAAAACCAGGCTGGCTCGAGGGATTGTTCGCGTCGCATCCTCCTTCGCAGGAGCGCGTGACCCGCAACCGCGAGACCGCCATGCAGCTCGGAGCGGGCGGAGAAGTGGGTGCAGATCGCTATGCCGCGCGAATGGCGCCCTTGCGTCAGCTGAAACCTGGCTACGACAAATTCGATCAGGCACAGGCGGCGTTGCAGAAGAAGGACAACGCCGGGGCGAAGGCGCTGGCCAGCGAGGCGGTGCGACTGGTGCCGCGCGAGGGTGCGTTCCATCAGCTGCTCGGCGACATCGCGCTGAACGAGAAGCGCAACCAGGAGGCCGTGCCGCACTACCAGCGGGCCATGGAGCTGAATCCGGGCTACTTTGGCTCCTGGCTGGGCGCTGGCGTGGCGCAGTACCGCCTGAACAACAGGCCCCAGGCGGAACAGTGGCTGAAGCGCAGCATGGAATTGCTGCCAACGGCGCCGGCATCGCTGTATCTGGGCAACCTGGCGCGTGATCGGGGAGATGCCGATGGCGCGCTGAAGCTGTATCAGTCCGCCGCATCCTCTCAAGGCAGCATCGGCCAGGAGGCCGCGCGTGAAGCCGTGCTGCTCGAACTGCCGCGCAATCCTGCGAGCTACGTCGCGGCGGCAGTCCGCACGGGCAGCGACGGCCGGCCAATCCTGATCGTGCAGAATCGCGCGCCAGTGGCCATAGCTGCCATCGTGGTGACCCCTGTGCAGGTGAATGCGCAAGGGCAGGTCGCACAAACCGGCCGGGCCATCAGCATCGCTGGCCCGCTCGCGGCTGGCGCGCAGGTCACGGCGGATCCTGGTCTGGCAGCATTGACCGCCGAGCAGTTGGCGACCGTGCGGGTTCGCATCGACGCCGCGCGCGTGGCGCAGTAAGGCTGGCTTACGGGCTCAGCCTCGCGGCCAGCGCCGGAAACACTCCGGATCGCCATAGGCCAGGAAATCGGGATTCAGCACTCCAGATTTCGTGTTGTAGGCCAGTGCGATGCCGTCGCTCAGGCGCACCACCTGTCCGCCAGCGGCTTCGATCACCGCCTGACCGGCAGCGATATCCCACTCCGAAGTCGGACCCAGCCGCGGATACAGATCCGCTGACGCATCGGCCACCATGCACAACTTGATCGAGCTGCCGGCCGCTTTCAGTTCATGCGGTCCCAGTGCGTCCAGCGCCTGCTGCATGGCCGGGTTGCCGTGCGAGCGGCTGCCCACCACGCGCAGCGGCGGACGCGCCACGCGCCGCACGCCGATAGGGAGCCGGCCACGATCGTTGGCCTCACGCCAGGCGCCCAGGCCCGGAATGCCGGAGTAGGTCGTATCGACCACTGGGATGTGCACCACACCCAGCACCGGTCGATGTCTGTCGATCAGCGCGATATTCACGGTGAACTCGCCATTGCGTGACACGAACTCCTTCGTGCCATCCAGCGGATCCACCAGCCAGTAGCGCCGCCAGCCGCTGCGCTCGGCAAAGGGAATCTCGGCGGACTCTTCGGAGAGCACAGGCAGCGATGGTTGAAGCGCTGTCAGCGCAGCAACGATGAGTCGATGCGCGCGCAGGTCCGCCTGTGTCAGTGGCGAAGCATCTGCCTTGGCGGTGGCCTCGAAATCAGTGCCGTAGACATCCAGTATCTCGCGGCCCGCGCGCCGCGCGATGTCGACTACGGCGTCGAGCAGCACGGCATCGGGCAGCTCAGAGTCCGGCAAGCGGATTGTAGGCATAGGCAATGATGCCGGCCTTGTCCAGTTCGTTGATGATCTGCTCAGCCGCCGCTTCGGCCGACAGTTCTGTCGTGCGGATGGTGATCTCCGCATTCTCGGGTCGCTCGTAGGGCGAATCGATGCCGGTGAAGTTCTTCAACTCACCCCGGCGCGCCTTGCGGTACAGGCCCTTCGGGTCGCGCTTCTCGGCTTCTTCCAGCGGCGTGTCGATGAAAATCTCGACGAACTCGCCAGCATCCAGCATTTCGCGAGCCACACGCCGCTCCGAGCGGAAGGGCGAAATGAACGACACCAGCACGATGAGACCGGCATCGACCATCAGCTTGGTGACCTCGGCCACACGGCGGATGTTTTCCACACGATCTGCGTCGGTGAAGCCCAGATCCTTGTTCAGGCCATGGCGCACATTGTCGCCGTCCAGCAGATAGGTGTGCCGACCCAGCGCATGCAAGCGCTTTTCGACCAGGTTCGCGATCGTTGATTTGCCAGAGCCCGAAAGACCGGTAAACCACAGCGCGCTGGCACGCTGGCCTTTCAACTGCGAACGGGCGGCGCGGTTCACATCCAGCGCCTGCCAGTGGATGTTGTCCGCGCGACGCAGCGCGAACTCGAGCAGCCCTGCGCCGACGGTGTCGTTGCTGAGCTTGTCGATCAGGATGAAGCCGCCGGTCTCGCGGTTGGCGCGATACGGATCGAAGGCGATGGGCCGATCGATCGACAGTGTGCACACGCCGATCTCGTTCAATTCGAGCTGCCGCGCGGCCACATGCTCCAGCGTGTTGACGTTGACCTTGTGCTTGGGTGCGGCGAGCTGCGCGCTGACGGTGCGGGTGCCGATCTTCAGCAGATACTGCCGGCCCGGCAGCATGGCGTCCTCGTGCATCCAGATGACGGTGGCCTGAAACTGATCGGCCACTTCGGCAGGCTCCGCGGCGCAGGTGAGCAGATCGCCACGCGAAGTATCGATTTCCCGATCCAGGGTCAGCGTGATCGACTGGCCCGCCACCGCCTGCGGAAGATCCCCGTCCTGCGTGACGATGCGCTCGACCCGGGCTTCCTTGCCTGAAGGCAGCGTGCGGATGTAGTCGCCCACTGCGACCTGGCCGCTGGCGATCTGCCCCGTAAAGCCGCGGAAATCCTGGTTTGGCCGGTTGACCCACTGCACCGGCAACCGGAAGGGCATGTCGCGCGACTCATCCTCCACCTGCACGGTTTCCAGATGCTCCATCAGCGACTTGCCGCCATACCACGGCATGACCGTGCTGCGGCTGGTGATGTTCTCGCCCTTCAGCGCCGACATCGGAATGGCGGTGACTTCGGTCAGGCCGATCTGCTGCGCGAACTTGCGGTAATCGGCGACGATGGCGTCGAAGGTGGACTCGGCATAGCCCACCGCATCCATCTTGTTCACGGCCAGCACGATGTGCCGGATGCCCAGCAGCGAAACGATATAGCTGTGCCGCCGGGTCTGCGTCAGCACGCCCTTGCGCGCGTCGATGAGGATGACCGCGAGATCCGCCGTCGAGGCGCCCGTGACCATGTTGCGCGTGTACTGCTCATGGCCGGGTGTGTCGGCGACGATGAACTTGCGCTTCTCGGTGGAAAAGAAGCGGTAGGCCACGTCAATGGTGATGCCCTGTTCACGCTCGGCGGCCAGGCCGTCGACCAGCAGCGCGAAGTCCAGCGCTTCGCCCTGTGTGCCCACCTTCTTGGAATCGGCCTCGAGGGCGGCCAGCTGATCTTCATAGACCAGTTTCGACTCGTACAGCAGGCGGCCGATCAGCGTGCTCTTGCCATCATCGACACTGCCGCAGGTGATGAAGCGCAGCAGATCCTTGTGCTCGTGCGTCTTCAGGTAGGTCAGGATGTCCTGGCCGCTCAGATCGATTGCGTGAGCCATTTAGAAATAGCCCACTTTGAGCAGCGCGCAATGGTTTCCGGTCGGCGCCATTAGAAATATCCCTCCTGCTTCTTCTTCTCCATCGAGCCCGACGAATCATGATCGATCACGCGACCCTGACGTTCGGAGCTTGTGGTCAGCAGCATTTCCTGGATGACTTCAGGCAGCGTATCGGCGGTGCTCTCTACAGCGCCTGTGAGCGGATAGCAGCCCAGCGTACGAAACCGGACGCTCTTCATCTCCGGCTTCTCACCGGGCTTCAGTGGCATACGTTCGTCATCCACCATGATCAACGCGCCGTCGCGTTCCACGACGGGACGCTTCGCCGCGAAGTACAGCGGCACGATGGGGATGTTCTGCTGGTAGATGTACTGCCAGATATCCAGTTCAGTCCAGTTCGACAGCGGAAACACGCGCAGCGATTCACCCTTGTGCTTGCGCGCGTTGTACAGCTTCCACAGCTCCGGCCGCTGGCGTTTGGGATCCCAGCGGTGCTGGGCGCTGCGGAACGAGAAGATGCGTTCCTTGGCGCGTGATTTCTCTTCATCGCGGCGCGCACCGCCGAAGGCGGCATCAAAGCCGTGCTGGTCCAGGGCCTGCTTCAGTCCCTGCGTCTTCATCACATCGGTGTGCACGGCCGAACCATGCGTAAATGGACCGATGCCACGCTCCAGTCCTTCCTGGTTGATGTGCACGATCAGGTCGAGACCCAGCCGCTTCGCGGTTTCATCGCGGAAGCGGATCATCTCGCGGAATTTCCACGTGGTATCCACGTGCAGGAACGGGAAGGGCGGCTTGGCCGGATAGAAGGCCTTCATCGCCAGGTGCAGCATCACCGAGCTGTCCTTGCCGATGGAATACAGCATCACCGGCTTCTCACACTCGGCGACGACCTCGCGCATGATGTGGATGGCCTCTGCTTCCAGCCTTTGCAGATGGGTCAGGGGAGCCAGGCGTGTGGTCATCGGGAGCGCGAGGTGGCTTATAACAGGGCGCGCAGTCTACCACTGCCTGTACATGCATCTAGGGCATGAGCTTAAGTAGGCCAACTGTGAACGAAGTCACCAGGGCAGCCAGGAACCTACCACAGCAGCGCACTAAAATGGCCCACTCCCGAAGACTTCAAGGCGTACGTCATTTCAGACCCCGCAACTTCCGAGCGCCGCGGCACGGAGCGTCGCCTGCGCACGCTGCACGGCCTGTGGATGGGCAATGTCATGCGTCGTCGCCGTGGTGGAAGGCGTCACGGCGACGCACATCCGGCCGGCATCGACTGGCATCACGCGCACTGGCTCGCTGCTGCGGTCATCGTGGTGCTGCTGTGTGTGCTGGATGCCTTCCTCACGCTGATGCTGATGCGACAGGGCGCGCATGAGGTAAATCCCGTCATGGCGCCGCTGGTAGTCGGCAGCGGCCATGCTTTTGCATTCTGGAAATTCGGCCTCACCATCGGCGGCGTGGTGACCCTGGTCGCGCTCGCACGTTCGAAGCTTTTCGGACTGATCCCGGCGGGGGTGTTGCTCTACGTCGTTCTGGCCGCATATCTGGTACTGATCGGCTACGAGTGGCGGCTGTTGATGCACGCGCCAGACAGCGTCGTTTCTTATTGGTTGAGCATTCCATTACACTATCCAACTTAA
>DATNCK010000206.1:0-3644 GCA_035571575.1 Steroidobacteraceae bacterium
GGGTGATCTCCCGCACCGGCAATTTCAACAGCCAGGCGGCGGTCGACAACGGCATGGTGATGCTGCCGCTGAACGACTGGGACAAACGCCATGAGACGGCCCAGCAGATCGCGCAGCGCCTGCGCGTGCGCACGCAGGACATTCCCGGCGCGCGCGTCGTGCCGCGTACGCCCGGTGGTCTGGGAGGCAACGGCAAACCCGTTGCCATCGTGCTGCAGGGTCCGGAGTACCAGGCAGTGGCCCAGGTGGCTGACAAGCTCATGCAGAAGGCGCAAAAGAATCCCGGCCTCACCAACCTGGAGATGGACTACCAGGAGCGCCAGCCGCAGCTGCGCGTGACCGTGGACCGCAACAAGTCGGCGGATCTCGGCGTGTCACTCAGCGGCGTGGGCCGCGCGCTGGAGACCATGCTGGGTTCGCGCATCGTCACCACCTTTCCGATGGGAGGCGACGAGTACAACGTCGTGCTCCAGGCACGGGATGAGCAGCGCGCATCGGTCAACGACTTGAGCAATATCTACGTGCGCTCAGACCGCACGCATGACCTGGTGCCGCTGGCCAGCGTGGTCAGTACCCAGGAAACCGGTACCGCCAGCGAGCTGCGGCGTTTCAACCGGATGCGTTCCGTGACGGTCACAGCCAACCTCGCTGCCGGCTACTCGCTGGGCGAGGCGCTGGACTACATGGAAAAGACGCTGCGTGAGGTGCAAGGCAATGTGCCCGTGCAGATCGACTACGACGGCGAGTCGCGCGAACTGAAGCGATCTTCAGGCGGATTGTTCCTCACCTTCGGCTTCGCCGTGCTCATCGTCTACCTGGTGTTGGCCGCGCAGTTCGAGAGCTTCATTCACCCGCTGGTGATCCTGGCGGCGGTGCCGATGGCATTGACCGGCGCGCTGTTCGGTCTGTGGCTGTTCGGGTCCTCGATCAACATCTTCAGCCAGATCGGCGCGGTGATGCTGGTGGGCATCGCCAGCAAGAACGGCATCCTGATTGTGGAGTTCGCCAATCAGCTGCGCGATCGCGGCCACGAATTCGTCGAAGCGACCATCGAAGCGGCTGGCGCGCGCCTGCGCCCGGTGCTGATGACCACGCTGGCCACCGCAGTAGGCGCCGTGCCGTTGATGCTGGCCACGGGTGCTGGCGCGGAAAGCCGCCAGTCGATCGGCGCCACAGTGTTCTTCGGCTCGGTATTCGCCGTGGCACTGACGCTGATCGTGGTGCCGGCACTGTACGTGCTCATCGCGCGGCACACCCGTTCGCCGCAGTACCTGTCCAGGATCATCGACAAGTTGCGCGGCAGCCAGCCCGCCCCCGTCGAAGTCGAAGGCGAGCCCGCACCGCAGGCCTGAACGATGACTGGGTGCCCGCTTTGCGGCGGACACCTTACCGGGTGGGCGTGGGGCGCTTCCCGGCAGGTTATGGCATGACCGGCCGACCCCAGAGACACCCCCTGGACGGCTAAAATGGCGCCCTAAACCCCATGGCCGCAACCCCCTACAAGCAGCTTGAACAGGAGTGGCAGCGACTGCACGCCTTCAGTGGTGCGCTATCGCTGTTGCGCTGGGACGCGGCCGTGATGATGCCGCGTGGCAGCTCCGACGTGCGCGGTGAGCAGCTCGCGGCCATCGAAACCGAACAGCACGCACTCCTCACCTCGCCGCGCGTGAGCCGTCTGCTGGAGCGCGCACTGGCCGGAATCGGTGAACTCGATGACTGGCAGAAATCCAATCTGCGCGAGATGAACCGGCAGCGCGACCATGCCATCGCCACGCCGGTGTCCCTGATCACGCGGCTGGCACGCGCTACCTCGCTGGCAGAAGTGCGCTGGGCGGAAGCGCGCGAGAAGCAGGACTTCGCGATTTTCGCGCCGCATCTGGAGGAAGTGCTGCGCCTGGTGCGGGACCGCGCCGCATTGCTCGGACAGGCGCTGGGGCTTGCGCCCTATGACGCGCTCATCGATGGTTTCACGCCGGGGTTGCGCAGCGCCGAAATCGATACGGTATTCCGCACGCTGTCGCGGCGCCTGCCCACGCTGATCCGTGAGGTGATCGAGCGACAGGAAAAGCACCCGCCACTGCCGCTCTCCGGCCGCTTCGCGCCAGGCAGGCAGCGCGCATTGATTGTCGAAGCCATGAAGGCCTTCGGATTCCCTTTCGACCGCGGTCGCCTGGACGAGAGCGATCATCCCTTCACCGAAGGCGTGGCCGGAGACATCCGCGTCACCACGAAGCTGGATGCGGCCGATCCTTTCAAGGGTCTGCTCGCGGCGCTGCACGAGACCGGTCATGCGCTCTACGATCTGGGTGTGCCGCGGGAGTGGCGCACGCAACCCGTGGGCAAGGAGCGCGGCATCGCACTGGAGGAAAGCCAGTCGCTGCTGATCGAGATGATCGTCTGCCGCAGCCGGCCCTTTCTCACCTGGCTCAAGCCGCTGCTCGAAAAACACTTCGGTGTCAGCGGCGAGGCGTGGGAGGTGAACAACCTCTATCGCACGCTGACGCAGGTTCGCCGTGGCGCCATCCGCGTGGATGCCGATGAGGTGACCTACCCGATGCATGTGGTGTTGCGCTATGGCATCGAGCGCGACCTGCTCGAGGGACGTCTGGCGGTGAGCGATCTTCCCGAAGCCTGGAACAAGGGCATGGCCGACCGGCTGGAAGTCACTCCCGCCAATGCGGCCGAGGGCTGCCTGCAGGATATCCACTGGGCGCATGGCTCCTTCGGCTACTTTCCTTCCTACGCCATCGGTGCCGTGATCGCTGCGCAGTTGTTCGAAGCCATGCGCGCAGCAACGCCTGATCTCGATGAACGGCTGGCGCGAGGTGAATTCAGCAGCGTCACGCAGTGGCTGGCCGAACATGTGCATGCCGAGGGTGGGCGCCTGACTCCGCCGGAACTGGTAAAGCAGGCCACGGG
This sequence comes from Steroidobacteraceae bacterium, assembly GCA_035571575.1. Lineage (GTDB taxonomy): Bacteria > Pseudomonadota > Gammaproteobacteria > Steroidobacterales > Steroidobacteraceae > ZC4RG30. Next base: position 2,920 of record DATNCK010000206.1, read on the forward strand.
CAAGGCGCTGACTGCGGCCTCGTCGCTACGCTATCTCGAGGCAAAGTATCTGGAGGACAATCAGTGAACGTGTCGGTTGCGGCATTGCCGCTGTCCTCCACCAAGAAGAAACTCGGCGCCCATCTGCGCGGCCTGGTGGGCAAGGCCATCGAAGATTACGCCATGATCGCCGAGGGCGATCGCGTGATGGTGTGTCTGTCCGGCGGCAAGGATTCCTATACCTTGCTCGACATGCTGCTGTCCTTGCAGCGCAGTGCGCCCATCGATTTCTCCCTGGTTGCCGTGAATCTGGACCAGAAGCAGCCGGATTTTCCGGCGCAGGTGCTGCCCGACTACCTGCGTTCGCTGGGTGTGGACTTCCACATCATCGAGCAGGACACCTACAGCGTGGTGAAACGGCTGATCCCGGAGGGCCGCACCATGTGCAGTCTGTGCTCCCGCATGCGACGCGGCGCACTGTATCGCTACGCGGCGGAGAACGGCGTCACCAAGGTGGCGCTCGGGCATCACCGTGACGACATCGTCGAGACGCTGTTCCTGAACCTGTTCTTCGGCGGCAAGCTCAAGGCCATGGCGCCCAAGTTGCGCTCGGAGGACGGCCGGCACATCGTCATCCGGCCGCTGGCCTATGTTTCCGAGCGCGATATCGCGCGCTACGCCACCGCACACGAATTCCCGATCATTCCCTGCAATCTGTGCGGCTCGCAGCAGAACCTGCAGCGCAC
>DATNCK010000207.1:0-21551 GCA_035571575.1 Steroidobacteraceae bacterium
CCAGATCCTTGGCGGCACGCAGGAATCGCAGTGCTCCGTCCGCGCTGGTATCCGAGGCACGCAGGATCGCCAGGCGTGCGAACGGTGGCCAGTGGGCAGCCGCCCGGTCAGCCAGGGCGCCGGCCGCGAAGCCGGCATAACCTGACTGGAGCAGCGTGCTCAGCAAGGGGTGGTCCGGATACTGGCTCTGGATCAGCACTTCTCCGGGGCGGCCGGCCCGCCCGGCACGACCCGCCACCTGCACGATGGTCTGCGCCAGACGCTCTGCGGCGCGGAAGTCCGTGCTGAACAGGCTCTGGTCGGCGTTGAGCACGCCCACCAGCGTCACGTCGGGAAAGTGATGCCCCTTGGTCAGCATCTGCGTGCCCACCAGCAGCCGCGCCTTGCCCTGATGCACGCGCTCGATGGCGTCATGCAGCTGCTGCGGCGCGCGCAGGCTGTCGCGATCGAAACGCTCCACCGGATAGCCCGGAAAATATTCCGCCAGCGTCTCTTCGACCCGTTCGGTGCCATGCCCCAGCGGATGCACTTCATAACCGCAGCGCGGGCAGCGTTCGGGGCGCGGCGCCTCGGCGCCGCAGTGATGGCAGACCACCCTGCCACTGGCCAGATGCACTGTCAGCCGCGCATCGCAGCTCTTGCAGGGCGCGATCCAGCCGCAGCTCTGGCACAGCAGCGTCGGTGCATAGCCACGCCGGTTCAGGTACAGCAGCACCTGCGCACCGGCCTCGAGATGACGTTCGATGGCATGCCGCAAAGGCGCTGCGAAACCCTTGTGCACGGCATGCGCGCGCATGTCGATCAATGCCAGGCGCGGTGGTTCGGCGCTGCCCGCGCGCTCCGGCAACGCGATGTGCGTCAGCCGTCCCTGCTGCACGTTGTGAAGGGATTCCAGCGATGGCGTGGCCGATCCCAGCACTATGGGCACGCCACGCCGCTGTGCACGCAGCAGTGCCAGGTCGCGCGCCGAGTAGCGGAAACCGCCTTCCTGCTGCTTGTACGAGGAATCATGCTCTTCATCGACGACGATCAGTCCCAGTCGTGGAATGGGCGTGAACACTGCCGAGCGCGTGCCGATCACGATGCGGGCATGGCCGCTGGCCGCTGAATGCCAGGCGCGCGCGCGTTCGGTGTCGGTCAGGCCGGAATGCAGCGCGGCGATGGGAGCGTCGAAGCGTTGCTCGAAGCGCTCCAGCAGCTGCGGCGTCAGTCCGATCTCCGGGCACAGCACCAGCGCGGCATCACCGCGCGCCAGCACTTCACCTACGGTGCGCAGGTACACCTCTGTCTTGCCGCTGCCGGTCACGCCGTCGAGCAGGAAGGCGCCACGCGCGGTGGCGGGCGAGAGGCTGTTCACCGCGTGCTGTTGGGCAGCGCTCAACGCCGGCGGAATCACTGACATGTGCCGCGACTGCGTTGCAGGACGCGACACTTCCACCATTCGCGATTCCAGCAGGCCGCGTTCGAGCAGCGCGCGCGCGGCCGCACGCCAGCCGGGCACGGCTTGATCCAGCGCAGCGTCATCGCAGCCTTCACTGCCAGCGATATGCGCGAGCACGGCCTGCTGACGTGGCGCGCGCCTCAGCGTTTGCGCACCCAGTGCGTCGCGACCGGTGGCGCTGAGCCACCAGCAGCGTGTGGTCGTTGCCGCATCGCGCCCCATTCGCAGCGCTCGTGGCAGCGCCGTCGCGAACACTTCGCCGATGGGATGGTGGTAGTAGTCGGCCGCCCACTGCAGCAGGGAAAGGTCCGCCGCATCGAACAACGGTCGCGCATCCAATACCGCCTCGACCTTCCGCAGCTTGATTACAGAAATGTCAGTTTCCGTTGCCAGCGCAACAACCACGCCGGTGACGTGCTGGCGGCCGAATGGCACACGCACGCGCATTCCAGGCTCGAGCGGCGCATCGGGCACGCGGTAGTCGAACAGCCGCCGCAGCGGCGTGTCGATCGCAACTTTGCAGAACGGGGCAGTCACCGCCGCGAAGCTTGAATCTGCGGCCATTTCTCGGCTAGCGTCAAAAACATTGCAGGAATTGGACAGTCTCATGGAAGGGGGAGCAATGGATGTTAAGCGCTGGAGAGGGTCATGGCTGGCCCTGTGCGCCACGTTGGCAGGATACGGACTTGTGAGTTGCGGTGGAGGCGGCGACTCAGCCCCTCCGGCATCCACCAATCCGCCGGCGACCAATCCTCCCGCACCCACGCCGCCGGCGATTTCCTACACCGCCGGGGTATATCCGGCCTCTTCGAGCTTTGCCTCTCAATGCGCAGTGCCGCGCACCGGCATCGATCCTGCCACCGGCAAGGCCTATACCGATGTGGCTGGCAGCGCACTGGCCGAGAAGCACTTCCTGCGCTCCTGGACCAACGAGTTGTACCTGTGGTTCAGCGAAGTGGCCGACCGCGATCCCGCATCGGTTGCGGATGTGAAAGGCTATTTTGATCTGCTGAAGACCACCGCGACCGTGTCATCGGGCAAGGCCAAGGATCAGTTTCATTTCACCTACGACAGTGCTGCCTATTACCAGCTGTCGCAGTCCGGTGCGTCGTTGGGCTATGGCATTTCCTGGGCCATCGTGCAGAGCACGCCACCGCGTCGCCTCGTCGTGGAGTACGTGCAGGCTGGATCGCAGGCTGCGACGCTCGGGATCGGCCGCGGCGCTGAGCTGACGACCATCGATGGCGTGGACGTGGTCAACGTGAACACCCAGGCGGGCGTGGATACCATCAACTCCGCGGTGTTCGCGCCCGCCAGTGGCTCCAGTCACCAGCTGGGCATCAAGGACCGCGGCAGCAGCACCACGCATGTCGTGACGCTGAATGCCGCCACGGTCACCTTCGATGCGGTACCGACGGTTCAGGTGCTGTCCACAGCCAGCGGCAACCTCGGCTACCTGCTGTTCAACGATCACACCGTCGCCGCCGAGCAGCAGCTCATCACCGCCATCAACCAGCTCAAGACCGCGAATGTGCAGGATCTGGTGCTTGACCTGCGCTACAACGGCGGCGGATATCTCGCCATTGCCAGCGAGGCGGCCTTCATGATTGCAGGCCAGACGCGTACCGCCGGCAAGACCTTCGAGCGCCTGCAGTTCAACAGCAAGAACCCCACGAAGGATCCGGTCACCGGCGATTCGCTCGATCCCATGCCGTTTGCCTCTTCCACGGTGTTTGCGAACACCGCCACTGCATTGCCTTCGCTGAATCTCGGTCGTGTGTATGTGCTCACCTCTGCGGGCACCTGTTCCGCTAGCGAATCCATCATCAACAGCCTCAAGGGCATTGGTGTGGACGTGTACCAGATCGGGGCCGATACCTGCGGCAAGCCCTATGGTTTCTATCCGCGTGACAACTGTGGCACCACCTACTTCTCGATCCAGTTCCGCGGTGTGAATCAACTGGGATTCGGCGACTACGCGGAAGGATTCTCGGCCACGCGCGTTGGCGGAGAAGCACAGGCCAAGCTGCCCGGTTGCTACGCAGGTGAGGACTACGCGCATGATCTGGGCGATGCCGCAGAAGAGCGGCTGCGCGTGGCGATGGCCTATCGCGCCAGCGGCAATACGTTGTGCACGAACACTCTGCCATTGATGGCGCCGGAGGCCGCCTCGAGCGAATCCGGCATTCCCGTGACGCGGCCCGTGGAACCGTGGCGCAACAACCGCTTCCTGGGTCGCTAGGTCTGCCTCATCCGGCCGTGCGCGCGGCGGGTCAACCCGCCGCGACAGCCACCTTGCCGAAGTGTTTGCCCGCCTCGAAATAGCGGAAGGCTTCCTGTGCCTCTGCGAAGGCAAAGCTGCGATCCACTACCGGCTTGAGCTGCACCTGGCTGACGAAGCGCGCCAGTTCCTCATGCATCTGCCGGCTGCCCACGTAGACGCCATGCATGCGCAATGCACCGCTGATCAGGGCACGCGGCGCCACCGCGCCGCCGAAGCCGCTGACGCCGCCGATCACCACCACCGAGCCCTGCATGCGCACTGAAGCCAGCGACTGCGCGGCGGTTTTTTCACCGCCCACTTCGAGCACCAGATCCACACCCTCGCCGCCGGTGAGCTTGCGTGCTTCAACGGACCACTCGGGAATATTCGCGTAGTTGATCAGCGCATCGGCGCCCAGCTTGCGCGCCCGCTCTAGCTTGGCGTCGGAAGAGGAGGTGATGATGACGCGCGCGCCTGCGGCCTTCGCCAGCTGCAGCGCCCAGATCGACACGCCGCCGGTGCCCAGCAGCAGCACCGTCTGACCAGGCTTGAGGCCGCCGGTAACGAACAGCGCGTTCCATGCCGTAACCCCGGCGCAGGTGAGCGTGGCGGCCTCGGCGTAGTCCAGATGTGCCGGCGAGGAGATCAGTGCCTTCTCATCGAGCACGACTTCCTCCGCCAGCGTACCCGCGCCGCCACCGCCCAGTGCGCCAGCGATCTTCGCCGGGCTCATCGGGCCATCGATCCACTCCGGAAAAAAGCTGGTGGTGACGCGGTCACCCTTCTTGAAGCGGGTGACGGCGGAACCGGTTTCGAGCACATCGCCCGCGCCATCGGAGCCCGGCACCAGCGGCGCCTGGGTGCTGACCGGATACCAGCCTTTCAGCACCATCACATCGCGGAAATTCAGCGAAGCCGCGCGCAGCCGCAACCGCACCTGGGTGGGGCCCAGCGACCCAGAGGCCTCGGATTGAAGCTTCAGACCGTCAATGCCGCCGCCGGCAGCGATGCGCCAGGTGTTCATAAGGGCTCCGTCAGGGATTTGGGTGGCGTTTCGGTCGCCGCGTTGTCTGTAATCCGCCACTATCATAATCTCCACCTGCTTGAACCGGAATGACACACATCGATTGGGGGTGCGCGAAGCAGCTGCCGATCACGATCTTCAGGTCGTCCCCAATCGCGCTGCCCATGAGCTCGGTCAGCCAGTGCTGCGCGCGGATGTGGCCGGCATGCCGCTGGAATGGGTGGATTACAAAGAGGCCGCGCGGCTGTACACCCAGGGTCAGGTGGCCTACGCCTGCGGATCCACGCTGTACCGCCTGCATGGCGGCACCAATGCGTTGTCGGGTCGCCGTACGGTGCTCGAAGTCAGTTCGATCATTGCCACCATTGGGCACACGGCCAATCCGGGCAATACGCGTCACGACTACATTCCGCCGCTGAACAACCAGACGCTGTTCCGCCGCGACGGTTACCTGTGCATGTACTGCGCCCAGCGTTTCCCTGCCAGCGATCTGTCGCGCGACCACATCCGGCCTTTCAGTCAGGGCGGGCAGGATGTCTGGAGCAATGTGGTCACCGCCTGCCGCCGCTGCAACAACGCCAAGGCTTCGCGCACGCCGGAGCAGGCGCACATGCAACTGGTCGCCGTGCCGTTCACGCCCACCTATGCGGAATACATTTTCCTCAAGGGGCGTCGCGTGCTGGCCGACCAGATGCAGTACTTGCTGGCGCATTTTCCGCGCAGCAGCCCGCTGCATGCACGCATCCAGGACTGGCTGAACTAGGAAACCGGGCGCTTCGGTTTTCTGCAAGTTGCGGAGGCGGCCCTGATCTTCCTTGTCGATGCCTCGGTGTATGTGTTCCGTGCGTACTACTCGATGCCGCCCGACATGCGCGATGGCGACGGCAATCCGGTGCATGCTTTGTACGGCTTCGCGCGCTTCATCGGCGATCTGATCGAGCGCGAGAAACCCGAGTACATGGCCGTGGCCTTCGACGCCAGCCTGACCACCTCGTTTCGCAATCGCATCTACCCGCCGTACAAGGCCAATCGCGAGCCCGCCCCGCCGGATCTGGCGCTGCAGTTCCAGCGCTGCCGGAATTTCTGCGAGCGACTGGGTATCGCCTGGTTCGACAGCACGGAGTTCGAGGCCGACGATCTCATCGGCACACTGGCCGCGCGCATGCGCGCCGAAGGCCTGCGTTGCACGATTGTTTCGCGCGACAAGGATCTGGCGCAGCTGATCACGCCCGGCGATGTGTACTGGGATTACAGCGGCAATGTGCGCTACCGGCACGGTGAGATCGCAGAACGCTTCGGCGTGCCGCCCGAGCGCTATGCGGACTACCTGGCGCTGACCGGAGATGCGGTGGACAACATCGCCGGCGTTCCCGGTGTGGGACCGAAGACTGCGACGGCGCTGATGGGCGCGTTCTCGTCGCTCGAAGATCTCTATGCGCGCATCGATGTGGTGCGCGACCTGCCGTTGCGTGGCGCGGCGGGCCTGGTGGGCAAGCTGCAGCAGCATCGCGAAACGGCCTTCCTCGCCCGCGAACTGACGCGCATCCGATGTGACGTGAGCCTTGCCGTGACGCGCGAACATCTGCGCCGGCGTCCGCCCGATATGAACGGTGTGCACACTTTCTGCAGCGACAACGGGTTTGGTTCCCTGCTGCGCAACCAGGCCGCGCGCCTTGCGGCTGTAGTAGCCTTGCCATCATGAGCGACCAATCCATCCAGTCGGTTCTGTCCGAGACACGTCTCTTTCCGCCCGCGGCGACATTCGCGGGCCAGGCTCATCCCGGCGCCGCCGAGCTGCAACGGCTGCACGAGCGCGCTGCTGCGCAGCCAGAGGAGTTCTGGGCGGAGCAGGCGCGCAGTGAGCTGCACTGGCATATCCCTTTCACGCAGAGCCTCGATGCATCGGCTGCGCCTAATTTCCGATGGTTCGCCGACGGGCGGTTGAATGTCTCGTACAACTGTCTCGATGCGCAGCTGGCGACCAGGCGCGATCAGACGGCGCTGATCTTCGAAGCCGAAGGCGGCGCGGTACGGCAACTGACCTACGGCGAATTGCACGCGCAGGTATGCGCGCTGGGCAATGCCCTGCGTGCGCTGGGAGTGAGGGAAGGCGATCGCGTCGTCCTGTACATGCCACTGGTGCCCGAGGCCATCGTCGCCATGCACGCCTGCGCGCGCATCGGCGCCGTGCACTCGGTGGTGTTCGGTGGCTTCTCCGCATTGTCACTGCGCGATCGCATCGAGGATGCCGAGGCGCGTTTCGTCATCACCGCAGATGGCGGGCATCGCGGCGGCAAAGTGGTCGAGCTCAAGGCCGCCACCGACAAGGCGCTGTCCGAGAGTGGCACAGCCATAGAGAAGGTGATCGTGCTGAAGCACACCGGCCTCGATGTCCCCATGCAGGCGGGGCGGGATCTGTGGTGGCACGATGTCGTGCGCGGTCAAAGCGCCCAATGCGAACCCGCCTGGGTCGAAGCAGAGCATCCACTGTTTCTGCTGTACACCTCAGGTTCCACCGGCAAACCCAAGGGCATCCAGCATTCCAGCGCGGGATACCTGCTCGGCGCGAAGCTGTCATCCAGATGGGTCTTCGATCTCAAGCCGGGCGATGTGTACTGGTGTACGGCCGATGTGGGCTGGATCACCGGGCACAGCTATGTGGCCTATGGTCCGCTGGCCAATGGCGTGGCGGTGGTGCTGTACGAAGGCGCCCCCACTTTCCCGGATGCCGGTCGCTTCTGGAAGATCATCCAGGATCACAAGGTCAGTATTTTCTACACCGCACCCACGGCCATCCGCGCCCTGATGAAACTGGGCGATGCCATTCCCGCGGCCCATGATCTGTCGTCGCTGCGCCTGCTGGGCAGCGTGGGCGAGCCCATCAATCCCGAAGCCTGGATGTGGTACCACCGCGTCATAGGCGGCGAGCGCTGCCCCATTGTCGATACCTGGTGGCAGACGGAAACCGGCGCCATCATGATTTCGCCGGTGCCTGGCGTCACGGTGACCAAGCCGGGCTCATGCACTCGGCCGCTGCCCGGCATCGATGCCGACATCGTCGATGAGGAAGGCAATCCCGTGAAGGGTGCCGAAGCCGGCGGATATCTGGTGATCAAGCGGCCGTGGCCCTCCATGCTGCGCACCATCTGGCGTGACAACGCACGCTACCTCGAAACCTACTGGAGCAAATTCCAGAACCGCTACTACGTGGCTGGCGACAGCGCGCATCGTGATGCCGATGGCTATTACTGGATCATGGGGCGCATCGACGATGTATTGAATGTGGCCGGTCACCGGCTCGGCACCATGGAGATCGAATCAGCGCTGGTGGCACATCCGCGCGTGGCCGAAGCCGCTGTGGTCGGGCGCCCGCATGAGGTGAAGGGCGAATCGGTATTCGCATTCGTGGTGTGCAAGGGCGAACGACCCACTAATGACACCAGGAAGCTGGTCGAGGAGCTGCGCGCCTGGGTGGCCGAGCAGCTGGGCGCCATTGCCAAGCCCGATGACATCCGCTTCGCGGACAATCTTCCCAAGACCCGTTCCGGCAAGATCATGCGACGGCTGCTGCGCACCATCGCGCGCGGCGAGGAAATCACCCAGGACATTTCCACACTGGAAAATCCAGCCATCGTGGATCAGCTGCGAGGCGTCAGTTAGTCGATTCACGTCAAGGAGACTGCAATGAAGACAGGGAGAGTCGCGATGCTGCCGGCGTCGACGTGGCCGGTGCTGCAATCGCAGTTGTTGTACCGTTTCCAGTTGATCGTCAGTCGGCTCCTACAGACGCCCGTGCACATTGACAATGACATCACCGTCTCCACGAGGTGACACTCGTTGTTCTATGGCCCGGCCCTCAAACAAGATCCTCCGGGTGACACCGGTGCCTGAACTGAACCCGTCAGCGGGTCAGCAGTTCACCGATCGCCTGGTGCGGATGGGCACGTGGACGCTGCATCCTGGCGATGATCGCGTCGAGTGGAGCCCCGAGCTGGAAGATGTGTTCGGCTTGGCCCAGGGCGCGTTCCCGGGAACACAGGCTTCCTTCCGGGAGTTGGTGCACCCTTCCGACGTGCAGCGTCTGCAGGAAACCGTCGACCAGAGCCTGGCCTCCGGCGAGGAATACTGCGTCCTGTTCCGCTATCGACACTCCAGCGGCGAATGGCGCTGGATGGAAGGCCGCGGCCTGCCGTTCTACGATGAGGCCGGCAAGCCGTTTCGCGTCGAGGGCATCGGCATTGATGTCACCGACCGCATCTCGGCTGAAAACGCACGCTTCCGGCTGGCCGCCATCGTCGAATCATCCGATGACGCCATCATCAGCAAGACGCTGGAAGGCATTGTCACTTCCTGGAATGGAGCCGCCGCGCGTCTGTTCGGCTATTCGGCCGAGGAGATGATCGGCGCGCCCATCACCAAGCTCATTCCTCAAGAGCTGTTGTCCGAAGAGCAGGACATCCTGTTCAAGCTGCGTCGCGGCGAGCGCATCGATCACTATGAGACGCGGCGCCGGGCCAAGGACGGGAGCATCGTCGAGGTGTCGCTTACGGTTTCACCGTTGCGCGATGTCACCGGCGCCATTGTCGGTGCGTCGAAGATAGCGCGCGACATCGGCAGCCTGCGCCGCGCCACCGCCGACCGTGAATCGCTGCTGGAGTCCGAGCGAAATGCGCGTGCGGAGGCGGAGCGTCTCGGTCATCTGAAGGACGAATTCCTGGCCACACTGTCGCATGAGCTGCGAACGCCCCTGACCACCATTCTCGGCTGGACCAACCTGCTGCGCCGTCGTGTCACGCTGGACGAAGCGGAGTTGCGGGCTGCGGTCGAAACCATTCATCGCAACGCGCAGGCGCAGGCGCAGATCATCGATGACCTTCTGGACATGAGCCGCATCGTCTCGGGCAAGATCCGGCTGCAGACCGATGCGGTGGATCCGCGCGACCTCGTCCGCGTCGCCATCGATGGCATCCGGCCCACGGCCACTGCGAAACACATTTCCGTCGAGCTGCGGGGCGATGAGGTGGGCGGCCTGATCATGGGCGATGCCGCGCGCCTGCAGCAGGTGCTGTGGAATCTGCTGACCAATGCACTGAAATTCACGCCGTCGAATGGCCGCATCGTCGTTTCGCTGCAGCACTCGGATTCGCAGGTGGAAATTCACGTCAAGGACTCGGGCATCGGCATCGAACCGGCTTTCCTGCCGCATGTGTTCGAACGTTTCCGACAGGCGGATGGCTCGACCACGCGCGAACATGGTGGCCTCGGCCTGGGTCTCTCGATCGTGCGCAACCTGGTGGAGCTGCATGGTGGCTCCGTCACGGTGAACAGTCAGGGTCTGGGGCGTGGCACGACGTTCACCGTGCGCCTGCCAGCGTTGCCTGCCCGGGCCTATTCCGTCCTTCCCGCAGATCACTCAGCCAGTGCGTCGATGTCCGATCAACTTCTCCCCAATCTCAAGGGCTCGACCATACTGATCGTCGACGACGAGCCCGACGCCCGAGCGCTGCTGGAACGGCTGTTGAGGGACTCTGGTGCGCAGGTGATTGCAGCAAGCGGTGCGGTGGAGGCGTTGCACGCCCTCGAAAAGCAGCCGGTGGATCTGATTCTGAGCGACGTCGGCATGCCGGGTGTGGATGGCTATGAATTCATGCGGCGCCTGCGTTCCCATGCGGATGCGGTGCTGCGGGCCATCCCGGCGATCGCGGTGACTGCCTACGCCCGCGAGGGCGATCGGCAGCGCAGCGCATCAGCCGGATTCCAGCGGCATGTGTCGAAACCCTACTCGTTTCCGGACCTGGCCTCAGCCATCGCTTCACTGGTGAAGCCCCGCGAGAACAGGCAGAGCTGACCACGTCGGCGTCGGCGCATTCCCACATCGGGCAGCGACTGTCGGCGGATGCTGGGTTGACGGCATTCGGCACAGAGTATGTGCATGCGCACACTGTCTTTTCGCGCCGCTCTGTCCGGGGCGCTGCTCGCCTCGGCACTCACCGCCTGCCACACGCTGATGTCCCGGGGTCCCGTGCCTTCTCCGCCTGCAAGCATCGGACAAAACCCGGAGTTGCCAACGCCGCGGAAAAAGCTACTGCCCACCATGCAGGTGGCCGCTGCCACCGGATGGTCCTCGGGCTCACAGCCGCAGGCTGCGGCGGGACTGGCAGTCAGTCCTTTCGCCACCTCCCTCTCTCATCCTCGCTGGCTCTATGTGCTTCCCAATGGTGACGTGCTGGTTGCGGAAACCAACGCGCCGACGCGTCCCGAAGAAGGCAAGGGCATCAAGGGAAAGGTGATGAAAGCGGTGCAGGGCAAGGCGGGCGCTGGCGTGCCCACGGCCAACCGCATCCGGCTGCTGCGCGATGCAGATGGGGACGGCCGCGCGGAAACCATCACCGAATTCGCCACGCAGCTGAATTCGCCCTTCGGCATGGCGCTGGTCGGGTCCACCCTGTACGTGGCCAATACCGATGCCGTCATGGCATTCGACTATCGCAGCGGCGAGACCTCTGTCGCTGGCCCGCCCAGGAAGCTGACCAATCTGCCCGGAGGTCCACGCAATCATCACTGGACCAAGAACATCCTGGCCAGCGCCGATGGACGCTATCTGTACGCCACCACAGGTTCGAACAGCAATGTCGGCGAGAACGGCCTTGAGCAGGAAGAAGGCCGTGCTGCCATCTGGCAGATCGATCTGAAGAATGGCGAGAAGCACCTGTATGCCACGGGTCTTCGCAATCCCAATGGCCTGGCTTGGGAGCCGTCCAGCGGTGAACTATGGACTGCGGTGAATGAGCGTGACGAGCTGGGCAATGATCTGGTTCCGGACTACATCACGTCGGTGCATGAGGGTGCGTTCTACGGCTGGCCGTTCAGTTACTACGGCCAGCATGTGGATGCGCGGGTCAAACCGCAGAATTCCACGCTCGTCGCCAAGGCGACGCCGCCAGACTATGCGCTCGGTGCACATGTCGCTGCACTCGGACTTACCGCCGCCGGCAATGCCAATCTGCCCTCGCAATATCGCAACGGCATGTTTGTCGGTGAGCACGGATCATGGAACCGCAAGCCGGCAGTCGGCTACAAGGTGGTCTTCGTGCCCTTCTCTCAAGGCAAGCCGGCAGGGCAGCCTCTCGACGTACTGACAGGCTTCATCAGCGCCAACGGGAAGGCCCAAGGTCGGCCAGTAGGCTTAGTGGTGGCGCGCGATGGCTCGCTCCTCGTGGCGGACGATGTGGGAAACACGGTGTGGCGCGTTACTGCTGCTGCACAACATTGAAGGAGGTGCAATTTGGCTAGCAAGTATTCCGCGAAGGCCGGCGCCAAGGTGAAGCGGGCCATGCACGAGAGAAAGAAGGGCACACTGAAAAGCGGCAGCACGGGGAAAACCGTGAGAAGTCGCAAGCAGGCCATCGCCATTGGTCTTTCCGAGGCACGCAGGGAAGGCGCCAAGGTGCCTCGCAAGAAAAAGAGCGCCTCCCGCAAGCGCTCCTGATCGCTATCGCTGCCCGTGCAGCGCCGGCCAGCGCCTGTGGAACGAAAACAGGTCGGCATCCACGTCACCTTCGCCGGTGATCTGCGCGCGCAGTAGTTGCGCGGCTGCAGCGGAGAACGTAATGCCGTTGCCGCCGTAGCCGAGAACTGCGTAGCAGCCCGGCATCCCCGGTACTGCGCCCATGCTCGGGGTGCCCGTGGGGCTGCTGCCAAAGCTTCCGCTCCAGGCCAGCGCGGCACGCTGGTCCAGCTTCGGCAGCAGTGCATGCAGCTTGCGTTCCAGCGCGCGGGCCTTCTGCGGCGTCAATGAATCGCGGTGCCCGGCATCCTTGAAATCTTCATCCTCTCCGCCGCAGATCACCCGACCATGCGGCCCCGGACGAAGATACAGATAGCTTTCAGAGGCTTCCCAGATGAGACATCCGGAGGGCCAGGCGGGCTGAGGGTGCGTGGCGATGGCCCAGGTCGAACGGATGCGATGTCCCTTGCGGGGCACGCCTCGCCCGATTTCGTAGCCGGTGGCGAACACCAGGTGGCCTGCCTTTACCGTGGGTCCACTCACAGTGGATGCGAGTACGCCGCGGCGACCGGGCTGTACGGCGCTCACTTCGGTGTGCGCATAAAGCCGGGCACCCCGGCGACGGGCCGCCTGCAGGTAACCGATGGCCAGGCGACGTGGATCGCAGGACATGCTGCCAAAACCCAGCAGTCCCGCGCGATGCGCGATGCCAAATTGCTGTCGCACCTGCCGGGAAGACAGCCACTGCACGTCGAACCCTGCCTCGCGACGCATCGCGGCTTCGCGCCTCAGCCCCGCCTCATCGAGAAGATCGCCTTGAAGATACAGCGAGTCGCGATCACGGAAGCCGGCATCAATATCGAGCCGGCGTGACCGGCTGCGCAACGCGTCCAGCGCCAGATGCGACCGCCGCCACAATCGCAGTGCTCTCTTACTGCCGACCCGCTCGCTAAGCTGGCACATGGGCACATCGATTTCATACTGCAGCAACGCGGTGGAGGCAGTAGTGGCTCCGGATACGGCCTCGCGCTTGTCGACGATGATCACCCGCAGGCCGGCATCGGTGAGTGATTCCGCAATCATGGCGCCCGAGATGCCGGCGCCAATCACCAGCACGTCGGCTGTGGCGTCACGCCGCAATGGTGGCGCGCGCAGTGCCACCGTGCCGCTCTGCCATACAGAGACGCCGCCACGTACTTTGAGAGGCGAGGTCGCGCTGCGGCTGCCCGGCCGGGAAAGCGCGCCGCCCTGCAGCGGGCGGCGCTTGCTTGTCAGTTCTACGCGCTTACCAGTACGTCGGTACGTTGTAGTACTTGTAGGACTGATTGCGGTAGTTGACGCCATCGTTGGCGGTGAGGGCTTCCAGCGAATCCGCCGGAGCCAGCTTCAACTCTTCCTTCGAGAAGGGCACGACATAGCTGCCGTCCTCGGGTTCGTAGTCGAGGGCCGACCAGGGCAGCGGGTGGTACTTCTCGGAGATGCCGAGAAAGCCGCCGAATCCCACCACCGCATACATGATGTTGTTGGATTCCTTGTCGAGGACGATGTCTTCGATCTCGCCAATCCTCTGACCTTCCAGGTTCTTCACCGGCGTGCCGAGAACTTTCTTGGCACGAATCGCCGAGGTATGTCCGCTTGCAGTGGTCATCGCGCATCTCCTCCAGGAAAACGAGGAGGGCAGTGTAGGCAGCAGGCCGGCTGCTGCCAGTAGGCGGGAGTCACCTCGCCATGTCAGCCGACGCCTGCCCGGGCGCTAGCGATTGATCACGCCGCGGATGGCGGCGATCAGATCGTCGATGTCCCCCGATTTGCGCAGGTACGCATGGGCGCCAGCAGCCTGCACGGCGCGTATGAAATCCGGATTGGAGTGTCCGCTGTGGATCAGGAAGCGGGTAGCGGGGAACTGCTTGCTCAGCTCGGGCAGCTGTTTCAATGCCGAGCCGTCGCGCAGCTGGATGTCGAGAATGGCCACATCCGCATGATGTCTGGTGATCAGGGCCGCCACCTCGCCGATGAGCGCCGTCGTCGCCAGGCAGCGCAGATCCGGCGTGTCATTCAACAGCGGCGGCAGCAATGCGCGCAGGTCGTCGTTGTCCTCCGCGATGACGATGCGGATGATTTGCTGGGTCTCACCTTGATCCATCCCGTCTCTCCTCCAAAGCCCTGCTGCCGGTCTGAAGTCTGTTCTGTAGATATTCTGTCAGCAGGATTTCCACGTTTTCAGGATCAGCCGGCTTGGTCATGTGGAAATCGAAGCCCGCTGCCAGGGCGCGCTCGATGTCTTCCTTCTGACCCCAACCGGTGATCGCGAGCAGCAATATATCTCTGCCCCACCGCGTACGCCGGATCCTTTGCGCCGCGTCGTACCCAGTCATGTCCGGCATGCCGATGTCCAGCACGATCACATCCGGATGTTCCCGTTCGCCGATCTGCAGCGCCCGTTCGCCGGTGTAGGCGGTAAATGTCTCATGTCCGGACCTGCCGAGCACCATGGCCAGCGAATCGGCAGCGTCCCGGTTGTCGTCCACAATGAGCACGCGACCCAGTGGGCCTTGCTGAGCCCGGATCACCTGGCCAGGCGGTGCGACTCCCGATTGTTCGCGCACCCTGCTGCCGGGCAGGCGGATGGTGAAGGTGCTGCCCTGGCCCGGGCCTTCGCTCGCCGCCTCCACCGAGCCTGCATGCATCGACACCAGTCCCTTGACCAGAGCCAGTCCGATGCCCAATCCGCCTTCGGATCTGTCGATCGCGGAGTCCACCTGCGAGAACATCTCGAAGATCGAGGGCAGCGCAGCAGCGGGCACGCCGATACCGGAATCGGTCACCGAGAACACCACCTCCCGATCCGTACGCTGCAACAGCAGCACGATGCGTCCCCCCGGATCGGTGTACTTGGCGGCATTGGTCAGCAGGTTGGACAGCGCCTGCGAAATCCGCAGCGGATCCACCACGATGTCGAAGTCCTCTTCCGGTGCCCGGATGAGCAGCTGGTGGCGTTTCGATTCGATCAGCGGCCGGGTGGTTTCGACGGCCGCGCGTAGCAGCGATGCCGCTGACACAGGCTCCTGCCGCAGTTCCAGATGCCCGCGGGTGATGCGCGAAACCTCCAGTAGATCGTCGAGCAGCAACGCCATGCGTGCGACCTGGCGCGCGATGATGTCGCGCGCCGCCTGTGTTTGCGCTTCGTCCAGGCCTCTGAGGCCCAGCAGCCGCGCGGCGTGGCGGATCGGCGCCAGCGGATTGCGCAGCTCATGCGCCAGCGTGGCGAGGAACTCATCCTTGCGCCGGTCCGCGTCGCGCAACGCGTCCTCGGTGCGCTTGATGCGGCTGATGTCGAGATTGATGCCCGCCCAGCCGTTGAGCCTGCCGTTCTCATCGCGGGTGGGCACGCCCTGCGCCAGTACGGGATGATAGTTGCCGTCCGCGCCGCGGAAGCGATGCTCGCGATACCAGGTGCCGCCGGTGCGCACACACTCCAGCCACGCAGACGTGGTGGCCTGCACATCATCGGGGTGCAGCAAATCTGTCCACCCCAGATTGGAGCACTGCTGCTGGGTCACGCCCAGCAGCTGCAGAAATGAATCGCTGGCATACACATTGCGGCCACTGGCGTCGCAGACCCATACGCCAAAGTCGATGGACTCGCCGATGGCACGGTAGAGCTGTTCGCTCTGCCGCAGCGCGCGCTCGGCCTGCCGGCGCGCGGCCTCGGCGAGGCGCGTTTCCTCGATCTGCTGCGTCAACGTGTGATTGATCTGCTGCAGCTCGCGGGTGCTGGCCTCCGATTCCTCCAGTACGCTGTTGAAGGCCTTGACGATCTGCGAGAACTCTTCGAGCGGCGTGTCAGAGGCGCGCAGCGTGCGGTCACGCCGGGTGACGATGTCATGCGCCACCGTGGCCAGTGCCGCTACCGGCGCCGTGATGCTGCGGCGTAGCGCTGCAGAAAGAATCAACGCCACGATCATGCTGAACGCCATGATGAGCCCGAGAATCTGCAGATACGCGACGACATGCTCCCACAGGTCATACGAGGCGGTGAGGCGGATGGTCCCGAGCATCTCGCCGCCCTGCTCGATGTTGCGCGTCAGCTCCATGCGGCCGTCCGCCAGTCGCACGTGGCCGTCTCGCGCGGCGAACTGTGCCGGCGGCGGTTGTGCGCCGGTTCGCCCATAGCTGGCATAGAGCTGACCGTCGATGCCGTACAGCGTTGCCGTGAGCACTGCCGGCTTGGCGCTCAGTGCCGACAGGTTTCTCTGTGCCGTGCGGCGGTCATCGAAGGCCATCGCGGGAGCCGTCGACAAGGCGAGGATTCCCGCTTCGGTGTTCAGGTCGGCCGCGAGGGCTTCCCAGTAGTGCGAGAGATCCCGGTGCAGCAGCGCCGTGGTCATGGTCAGCAGGGCGACGCCAGTGGTAAGAAGCACGACAATGGTCAGCTTGCTGCGCAACGAGTTGCCGCCACCGAACAGCGAGCTCATGGATCGGCGCAGGCGGCTCACAGGCCCTGCCCGCGCGAGAGAAGATTCAGCATGCGCCCGCCCTGCACGCGCACCGCCGCCGAGAGCAGTTCCGAACTGATGACGAGGCCGGCGCGACGCGCGGCCTCCATCGATACTTCGAAGCGCACCCGTTGATCAGCGATGAGGAAGTTGATCGTGCTGCCGGCTTCCAATCCGTCGGCAGTGTCCGTAACGACCAGGATGGGACGTGCGCGCAAGGGCGCCAACAGTGCGGACAGGTCGGGGCTGCGCCAGTTGCCGATGTAAAGCAGATGCACATCACGCGCCTCCGCCACAGTCGCTATCTGGTTGACCTCGATGGGGCGGCCGCCCACGCTGCGGTTTTCCACCAGGGCCCGCAGCCGTGCTGTCATGGTCTTGTCGCCCAGCACCGCGATCCGGAAGGGCGTGTCGGTGGATTTGCCAGGCCAGGTGACATAGCTGGTGAAGCGCAGCAAGAAGGCGGCTTTCACCGCCTCCTCGGCATACACGTCGCCGGCGCGCGCCAGCCCGCCCATCACACCGAGGCACAGCGTCGCGATGACCCCTGTGATCGCCAGCGCGGTACGCTGCAGGCCGCGGCCGCGATGTTTTTGGCGGAACTCCTTCACGGCTTTTTCCAGCGCACCTCTGCTGCGATGCTGCGATGGATCGAAGCACCCACCGGCCCTGGATATTCCTGGTGGCTGTCGTGAAGCAGATTTGCTCCCGACAGCGCCAGCTCCCACGCTGCTGAAACCGCCCACGCGAAACGCACGGAAAGTTCGGTGTAAGCAGGCAGCGCGGGATCAGGCAGTGCAGACACGTGTCGCAGCATGATGTCGAGGGTACGGCCCGTTCCCAGCTGCATGGCGGAACTGAGCAACGCATGTTCGCGTGGATCGTTGCCCGCTTGTGCCAGGCCCCCCAGCTGGGATGAGCCAGCCTTGAACCGCAGCTCCTTGTGCAGCCAGGTGAAGCCCGGCGACAGTCGCCACCAGTCGGTCACCTGCCACTTGGCCCAGGTGGTCAACCCATAGGTATGCCCCTTCATGAGATTGTCCCAGCGCAAGGGCAGAAGTGTGGGAGTGTTGGAAAGTTCGACTGTTCGCAGGTCGTCGTAGATGTTGTAGAAGCCTGAAACCGACAGTGAGAATGCCGATGAGAAATCACCGCGATAGCCGATCTCGTAGGCACGCACAGCCTCGCTGTGGAAATCGGGGTTGCCGCGCAGGAAGTCCACGCCGCCCACCCGTTCGACCACATCGGTATCAAATGGCGAGGGTGAGCGCACCGCGCGCGCGACCGCACCCCAGAGCATCGAATCGCCCAGCTGCCAGGCCAGCCGCACATCGGGCTGCGGTTCCCAGCCGGAGTAGTCATTGCGTTCAAACTTCAGCCCCAGCGTGAGCCTGAGGTTGTCCAGCAGAGCCCAGGTGTCCTGCGCGAACACATTCAGCTGCTTCAACCTGCGGTCCGCCGGATCGAACAGCAGCGTGGTGGAATTCGTGACGCGGTAGTCGTGGACACGCAGACCCGCGCCCCAGGTCAGTCGATGCGAAGACAGCAGGTTCAGGCTCTGCTGTCCTTCCAGATCAAAAGTATCCAGCTGGAACGGCACGCCATCCACCGGTGCGTCGCGCCACACATGGTCGAGATATCCCTGCAGCTGGATGCTTCCATTGCGCGTCTGCTTCTGCCATCGGCCCAGCAGGTTCGCGCCCGAGATCTCCTGCCTGCCCGGTCCCGTGCGCTGTTTGTCGCCGCGATACGCATCGCCCTGCACAGTCACGGCGCCCTGCGCCTGGGAGAGATCCAGCCGGAAGCCTGCCTGCGCTTTGCGCCAGTCATCTTCCGCACTGTTGCCGGTGCGCTCAGTGGCGTCGCGCTGAAATGCTTTGCCGTAAATGCGGAAGGCCAGATCCTCGCGGACTTTCCGGCCGTACCGCAGGTTCACTCCCTGTTCGCGCGCGCCCAGCGTGGCCGTTGCCAGCGGTCCATCGGTCAGGTATGCCGGCCGCGTGATGACGTTGATCACACCGTTGACTGCATTGGCGCCCCACAACGTGGCGCCGGGTCCGCTGATCACCTCGATGCGGTCGATGTCCGACAGCAGCAGGTCCTGGGTATCCAGATCGATGCCTGAGAACAGCGGCGTGTAGACGCTGCGGCCGTCGATCAGCAGCAGCAGCTTGTTCGAGAAATTCTGCACATCGGGATTGCCACCGAAGCCACGCGCGGCGGCCACATAGTTGCTGGAGTCCAGCTGCGTGATGCGCAGATTCGGCGCCAGCCGCAGCGCCTCAGACAGGCTGGTGGCGCCCGATCGCACCACGTCATCGTGCGTGATCACATAGATAACCGCAGGTGCATTGCGCAACAGTTCGGGCGATTTCGATACCGAGGTGACTTCCACGTTGCCCAGTTCCTCCAGCGACAGCTGCGAGAGGTCGTTTGCAGCGCTGGCCAGCGGCGTGATGCCCATACAGCACAGGCCGGCACCGGCGATTTGGCCGGCACGGCGCCAGAGTCCAGGCATCGTTGCTCCCTGAATTGCAGCGAACAGGCTTACTTTCGCGGCACCTTAACAAGAGGCCTTCGTAGGACGGTTCGCGGGGATTTTGTAGGTGAAGGACTACGGCTGCTGAAGCAGCAGCAGCGCCAGATCCTGCGCGGAGCGCAGCAGTGCATGCGGCACATCGCGCAGTTTGCTCAAGGTGCGCTCACGGGTAATTCCGGCGCCGGCCACCAAGTCAACATCACCCGCGTGGTCAAAAACCAGCGCAGGCTCGGCCAGTATGCGCCTGGGGTGCAACGCCAGCGGCAGCCCATCGATACTGCAGCCATCCCATGGCATGGCAATCGGCAAGCTGTCATGCCCCAGTCTCTGCCAGAAGGCCTGCCCCTCATCCAGATCATTGCAGGGCAGGCTGATCGAAACGAAGCTCCCCAGCGCAGTGCGCCGCGGCGTATGTAGTGGCGGAGAGAAACTGCGTGCTTCCAGCACACGCAGCGCCACGCCACCGGGCTCGCGCAGCATGAGTTCGTTGAATACATCGCTGCCCAGCCGGGCCTGCTCCACTTCCAGCTGTTTCGCCGTCAGTTCCCGATGCAGCGCCGCCACTTCGGGTCGCACGAAGGTCACGCTCAGTGGCTCGGCACCCTGGGAATGCAAGCCGATCGCCAGCCCCTCGCAGGTCACCACACCATAGGCGTACGGCCAGATATCACCCGTAGCGGCGGATTCGAATCCCAGCTGCTGATACTGCTGCCAGGCGCCACCCGTGTCGGGCGTCACCAGCGAGAGTTCGAGAAAGCGACCCAGCATTCAGTGAAGATGTCTGCTGCGCGGCGCTTCAGAGCAGAGGCCGCAGCAGTGCCGACAGCACATCGACATGTGCGGCGGTGGCATTCAGCGCCGGTATGTAGCGCAGCTGCCCGCCGCCTGCCGCGCGGAATGCCACATCGCATTCATGACCGATCTCATCCACGGTCTCGAGGCAGTCGACGGCGAAACCAGGGCACACCGTATCCAGTGTCTTCACGCCGCGTCGCGCGATGTCTTTCACCACATCGTCCGTGTAGGGTTTCAGCCACTCGGCGGTGCCCACGCGCGACTGGAAGCTGATGGACCACGCCTCATCGGCAAGGCCGAGTGCGGCGGCCAGCGCGTGCGCTGTACGCTCGCACTTGCGTTGATAGGGGTCGCCCTGTTCCACGTATTTTTTCGGAATGCCGTGAAAGGTCATCAGCAGGTGCTCGCCGGCGCCATGCTGCGCGCGCCAGGCGCGCACGCTCTGTGCCAGCGCGGCGATGTATGGGGGCTCGGCCGCATAGTCCGCAAGCAGATGCAGCTCCGGCACGTAGCGCCAGCCACGCAATGCCGCACCCACCTGGTCGTAAGCGGCGGCATTGGTGGTGCCGGAGTACTGTGGAAACAGCGGCAGCACCACGATGCGTTGCGCACCTGCCGCGCGCAGTGCGGCCAGTCCCTGCGCCACATCGGGCGTCGAGTACAGCATGCCCAGTTCCACATCCACTTCGCCGTGGCGGTCACGCAGTGCCGCACGCAGCGCATCGCGCAGCGCCTGCGAATGCAGCAGCAGCGGCGAGCCACGTTCGGTCCACACGCGCCGGTACTTCGGCAGCACACGCATGGGTCGCGTTGGCAGGATGATCAGATAGAGAATCCAGCACCAGATGGCGCGCGGCACTTCGATGGTGCGCCGGTCGCGCAGCAGCCGGCGCAGGAAATTGCGCACCCCGCCGCTGGTGAGCGAATCTGGCGTGCCGGAATTCACCAGCAGGATGCCGGTGCGATACGGGCCGCTATCCTTGTAGGCCGGCGAAGGCTGGTAACGAATGCTGCTCATGCGCCGCTGCGATGCCTCAGGCGTCGCTCCACTGATCCAGCGGCGGTTCATCGTTGCCACCGAGATGCTTCGCGAAGAAATCCAATGTGCGCGTGCGCGCCAGCTGTGCCGAAGCGGCGTCGTAACTGGCGCGCTGATCGCAGTTGAAACCGTGATCGGCGGGATAAACGTAGTACTCGCCCGCCGGATGCGCAGCCCGGATCTTGTCGATGGCCTCGGGAGGAATGCTCTTGTCGCGTTCGCCGAAGTGGTACTGCACCGGCGCGCGTGGCTTGCGATCCAGCATCTGCACAGTCCGCGTGCCGTAGTAGCTCACGGCCGCGCGTACCGGCAATTCACACGCAGACAGGTACGCCAGCGAGCCGCCCCAGCAGTAACCCACCAAGCCCACAGGTCCGGATCGTTTCACCACATTGATGCTGGCGGTGATGTCATTCAGCAGCAGCGGCTCGGAGATCTGCAGCGCAT
>DATNCK010000208.1:0-7801 GCA_035571575.1 Steroidobacteraceae bacterium
GCGCGTCATGGCAAGGACATCGCCTGCGCCATCATCGAACCCCTGCCCGCCAATTACGGCCTGCTGCCGCAGCGGCCGGAGTATCTGCAGCATCTGGCTGCGCTGTGCCGCAAGCATGGCGCGCTGCTGCTCCTCGATGAGGTCATCAGCGGATTCCGCGTGGGCTTCCAGGGCTGCGCAGGCCTGTTCAACATCGAGCCGGACCTGGTCACCTACGGCAAGGTCATCGGCGGCGGTTTTCCTGTGGGTGCCTACGGCGGCAAGCGACAGTTCATGGAACTGGTGGCGCCAGTCGGACCGGTGTACCAGGCCGGCACGCTGAGCGCGAACCCGGTGGCCATGAGCGCGGGACTTGCGATGCTGGAACAGCTCGCTGATGGACGCATGTACACACAGCTGGAAGTGCTGGGCGCAGAGCTGGAGCGCCGACTGGCGACCATTCCAGGCCTTACCGTGCAGCGCATGGGGTCGATCTTCTGGCCGTATCTGGCGGCCAATGCGGCACCCATGCGCAGCCTGGCCGATCTGAAGGCGAAGCCCGCCGCGCCCTTCGGCCCTGTGTTCCACAAGCTGCTGGATGCGGGCATCTACCTCGCACCCAGTGCGTTCGAAGTCGGATTTCTTTCAGCCGCGCACACGGCCGCGCATGTCGAGGCACTGGCGCGGGAACTGCGCGCGGCGCTGCGCTGACAGGCTGCGCCGCGGCCCGGCGCGCAACGCGCTAGCCGCCGTAACGCCGGCGGGGATGAGTGAGCGTGCCGCTGCCTTGCTGGTAGGCCACGCTGAAACGGTCGAGCTGCGCCACGGCGGTGGCCACATCTTCATCGTCCAGCAGTTCAAATGCGTCGAACCCGCAGCGCGCCAGAAAGAACATCTGGTCGGCGCGAATCTTTCCCACGGCCCGCAGTTCGCCCTGATAACCGTATCGCTCGCGCAGCAGCCGCGCCTGCGTGAAGCCGCGGCCATCGCCGGTCGAAGTGAAGTTCACCGCCACCAGCGGCACTTTCGCCAGATACGGCACCAGCGCAGACAGATCGTGATCTTCGGCCTTCAGCAATGGCGCCCGGTGATCGGCAGGCTCACCGGCCTCGATGGCCTTGATGTAGTCGGCCAACGGCAGGATCAGGTGCGTGGCACTCTCCGCGCCCTCCGCGCCGGCCAGCATCCACGGACTGAGCGCGTGCGCCCGTCCCTTAATGAGCTTTGCCATACACCTTCTCGGCAAAGGGCTCGACGCCGATGCGACGCACGGTATCGAGGAACTCCTCGCCTTCCTCGCGACGCTCGACGTACACATCGAGGATCTTCGCGATGGTCTCGGCCACGACTTCCTTGCCCACCGACGGGCCGATCACTTCACCCAGCGCGCTGTTGGTGCTGGCAGAACCACCCAGGGTGATTTGGTACCACTCCAGGCCATGCTTATCGACGCCCAGTATGCCGATGTGCCCGACATGATGATGACCACAGGCGTTCATGCAGCCGGACATCTTGATCTCGACGCGGCCCAGGTCGTACAGGTAATCGAAATCGCTGAAGCGCGCCTGGATCTGCTTGGCGATGCCGATCGAGCCCGCATTGGCCAGACTGCAGAAGTCCAGACCCGGGCAGCAGATCATGTCCGTCAGCGTGCCGATATTCGGCGTCGCCAGATTCAGCGCCTGCAACGCCTGCCAGGTTTCCAGCAGATCGATCTGCCGCACCTCGCCCAGCACCAGGTTCTGGTCATGCGTGGTACGGACCTCGCCGCTGGAGATGCGGTCGGCCAGATCGGCGACGGCATCCATCTGGTCGGCAGTGATGTCGCCCGGCGCTTCACCATGCGCCTTGAGTGAAACGACCACGGCGCGATACCCGGGCACCTTGTGGGCGCGCGTGTTGTATCGGTACCAGGCCTTGAATTCGGCTGACTGTCCCTGCGTCGCATCGATGTCACGGAGGGTTTCGTAGGGCGGTGGCTTGAAGAAAGCCCGCATGCGCTCGACTTCGGCATCGCTCAATTTCAGATCGGGCTCGGCTTCGCGGATCAGCGCCCACTCCGCCTCGACGGCTGCGCGGAACGCCTCCACACCCTTTGCCTTCACCAGGATCTTGATGCGCGCCTTGTAGATATTGTCGCGCCGACCTTCCTGGTTGTAGATGCGCAGGATGGCTTCCAGATACGACAGCAGATGCTCGCGCGGCAGGAACTCACGGATGCTCTTGCCGATGATGGGCGTGCGGCCAAGACCGCCACCCACCAGAACTTCGAAGCCGACATGGCCGTCGGCATCGCGCTTCAGATGCAGACCGATGTCGTGCACTTCCGAGGCAGCGCGGTCTGCGGGCGAACCGGTAACCGCGATCTTGAACTTGCGCGGCAGGTAGCTGAACTCCGGATGCAGCGTCGACCACTGACGGATGATTTCGCAGTAGGCGCGCGGATCGTCGATTTCGTCCGGCGCGATGCCGGCGAAATGATCAGCGGTGGTGTTGCGGATGCAGTTGCCGCTGGTCTGGATGGCATGCATCTCGACACTGGCCAGGTCCGCAAGTATGTCGGGTACGTTCTTCAGTTCCGGCCAGTTGAACTGCATGTTCTGGCGCGTGGTGAAGTGGCCATAGTTTCGGTCGTACTTGCGCGCAATGTGGGCCAGCATGCGCAGCTGCCGCGTGGACAGCAGCCCGTACGGCACGGCGATGCGCAGCATCGGGGCGTGTTTCTGGATGTATAGCCCGTTGCGCAGCCGCAGCGGCCGGTACTCGTCTTCCGACAGCGTGCCTTCGAGAAAACGCCGCGTCTGATCGCGGAACTGGGCGACGCGCTCGGCTACCAGGGTCGCATCGATGTCGTCATAGCGGTACACGGGGCGAATTCTAATGAAAACGGCCCCCGGGCGCGCCCGACTGGGCCACTATTTTGATGCGCCCGGGTTATATGCCCGCGGCAGCCATGCGGGGTCCGGCGACGCCGGGGTCACTACCCCGTTGTCTGGAGTCCTTGTGCGATGCCGCTCACGCTGGCCAGCAGAGCCTGCAGAAGGTCGTCGTTGTCGCGAGCCGAATCCCGCCAGCGGCGCAGCAGATCCACCTGCATCAGGTTCATGGGGTCGACATAGGGATTGCGCAGCTGGATGGCCCGTTGCTGGGTGCGATCGCCGTCCAGCAGCTCGGCCTCATCCTTGATGGCGAGCACGGCCTCGCGGCAGCGCTCGTATTCCGCCTGCAGCACCTGGGCGTAGCGCCGCAGTCCCGGCGAAACCAGGCCGACATAGTGCTCGGCAATCGACAGATCGCAGCGTGCCAGCTGCGTTTCGATGTCATCGACGATGCCGCCGAACAGACTCCAGCTGCGATGCATCTCGCGCAGTGCCGGCAGTCCCCTGGATGCGATCTCGGCCTGCAG
This sequence comes from Steroidobacteraceae bacterium, assembly GCA_035571575.1. Taxonomy (GTDB): domain Bacteria; phylum Pseudomonadota; class Gammaproteobacteria; order Steroidobacterales; family Steroidobacteraceae; genus ZC4RG30. The sequence goes on from DATNCK010000208.1 coordinate 3,386, forward strand.
CGCCGTGCCCGTGCCATACCAGCCTGGCAGGAAATGTCGCGACTGTGACCAGGCAAACACCCAGGGCGTGGAACGTATCGACAGCAGACCCGTACCGATCACGCCGGTCTCCCAGATGGAGCGCGAGCCGATCTGCATGCGCTCGATTACGTCGATGGGCGTGACACTGCGGAAGAAATCATGGAAGTCGTGATCATCGACTACCAGCGCGCGCCAGACACGGCGGCTTTCCTCGGCCAGTCGCGCCAGCGTGGCGTGATGCGCCGGCGCCTCGTGCTTCGCCTGCCCGCGACGTCGTGCCAGCGTAGCCACGCCCAACGCGCCAAAAGCGCGCTCCAGCGTGCGCAGCGCATTGGCCCGGAGGCCATAGTTCTGATTGATGATCTCGCCCTGTTCGGTGATCTTGAACACGCCGTCGATGGTTTCCGGCGGCGCCGCACGGATCATCGCGTCCAGACGCGAACCGCCGCGCGCGGTACTGGCGCCTCGCGCATGCAGGATCACCGCGGGCTGTCCGGCCTCGGCCAGCGTCGCAGCCAGTTCGCGCTGTGCGTCATAGGCAGCCAGGCGCATGGCCATGAAGCCGCTGTCGCGACCGGCCTCGGAGTAGCCCACGAACAGCGGCTGCGGCACGCCACGCGCGGCCAGATGTTCGCGATAGCTTTCATTGGCCAGCACTTCACGCATGATCCGGCCTGCACTGCGCAGGCTGTCACCGGATTCGAACAGCGGCGCGAAATCCAGGCCCACGGCGCCCGAGCGGCGATCATCCACACCGGCCCAGCGCGCCAGCACCAGCGGCGCCAGCAGATCCTCGGCGCCTTGCGTGCCTGCGACCACGTAGTTGCCGATGGAACGCTCGCCGAAGCGGGCACGGCACTGCTGTGCCGTCTCGAACACCGCCACGGTGCGTTTGCCGAGCGCATCCAGCGGCGCCGTTGGGCCGGCATTGCGCGCCAGCAGCTCCGACAGCTTCTGCAACCGCTCAGCGGCCGGCCTCTGCAGCCACTGAGGATCATCCATGCCCTGCCCGATGACCCGGTGATGCACATCGGCGCGCTGCTTCAGATCGAGCGTCGCCAGATGAAAGCCGAAGGTCTCCACGCGCAGCAACAACCGCCGTACCAGCTGGTAGCCCGCGTGGGCGCCACGATTCTGCTTCAGGCTGCGCGCCGCCAGCAGCAGATCGGCACGCAGCTGCTCGGCGCGCTCGTAGCGTCCCGCCCCCGCATCATAGGTCTGCCGCAGCCGCTCGCTGATCTGCGCGAAGAACACGCGGTAGGGCATCTGGTCGTGTCGTGCCGGCGCCACCGAGCGCGCCGATGGCAGCAACGTGGTGTATTCATCGATGCGGCGCCGCAATTCCGGCGCGACGCTGACGCGGCTCGCGCTTTGTGAAAGCAGCTGCGAAAGCTGCTGGCACTCATTGAAGTATTCATTGACGATGACCTGCTGCTGGCGCGCCAGGGTCTCGCGGATGGTCTTCGCATGCACATCCGCGGTGCCTTCCATGTCGCCGCCCACCCAGGTGCCGAACTGCAGCACCACGGGGGGATCGACATCGGCAACGCTGCGACCATAGAGACCCTCGAGCGCCGCGGCGATCTCTTCGTAGAACGCGGGCACAATGCGATACAGCACTTCGGCGAAGTGGAACATCGCGTACTCGCGCTCGTCAGCCACGGTGAGTCGCTGGCGCGGGTGCTCCTCGGTCTGCCAGCCTGCGGTGATCTCGGTACGCAGCCTCGCCCACACATGGCGTCGTTCCTGCGGGTCGAGATTGGGATTCAGCCGGTCGAGCAGCGCCGCAGCCATGCGCTGCTGGCGGCGCAGCTGCGTGCGGCGCGTCGACTCGGTGGGATGCGCAATCATGATGGGCTGGATTCTCAGGCTCGACAGAAGCTGCAGCGTCTCCTCCAGCGAGAGCCCCTGCGCCTTGATCTGCGCCAGCGCATCCTCGATGCCACCGGGCTGTGGCTTGCCGCCATCGGCCAGGAAGTATTCACGGCGGCGGCGGATGCGATGCACCTTCTCGGCCAGATTCACCGCCTGGAACCAGGTGGAGAAGGCGCGCACCAGATCGCGCGCCACCGCGGGCGGGCGACCCGCGACCCGCTGCGCCAGATCAGCCTGTCCAGCCTCGGCCGAACCGCGGCGACCGATGGCAGCGATGCGATCCCCCTCGACCAGCTCATAGAGCGCATCACCGCCCTGCTCGCGCAGCATCTCACCCACCAGCGCGCCGAGCTGATGCACATCCTCGCGCAGGGCCAGATGCTTCGGCGGAAACTGGATCTGATGGCGGTCCATGGGGACGCGATTCTACCCGGCCAGGCACACTCGATGGCATTCTGGCGTCATGCAGCCCTCGGCCAGCCGCCATGCCACCATCGGATTTGCTCTGGCCGGTACGGGCGCCATCCTGTTCGCCACCAAGGGCGTGTTCTCCAAGGCCCTGTCTGCCAGCGGCGTGGACTACCTGACTCTCACTGCCATGCGCGCGCTGTTGTCGCTGCCCATGTTCGCGGCATTGGCGTTGTGGCGTGGCATGTCACTGCACCGCGCGCCACCGCGCGCCCTGCTGCTTGCCGCACTGGCGGGCGTGCTGTGCTACGGGTGCGGCGCATTGCTGGATTTCCGCGCGTTGGAGCTCATCGATGTGAGCCTGGAGCGCGCCCTCATGTTCAGCTATCCGGCATTGATCGTGGCCTGGTATGCGCTCACGCGTCAGGGCCTGCCTTCGAAGAAGGTGCTGGTAGCACTCGGGTTCACGTACCTCGGCATCGTGCTGGTGGTGGGGGCCTTCGACATGGCGCTGTGGCGGCAGAATCTGGCCGGAGCGTTGCTGGTGCTGTGTTGCGCGGCGATGACGGCTGCCTACTTCCTGCTGGGCGAGAGGTGCATTGCGCAACTCGGCAGCGGAGGTTTCACGGTGATTGCAATGGCCGCGGCCGCGGTCACGGTGGTCGCCGCCTTCCTGTTCACGCATCGCATCGACGTGGTGCTGCAGCTCGATCTGCAGCAATGGCTGTTGCTGCTGGCACTGGCCGTGCTGTGCATGTTCCTGCCCACGCTGTGTCAGGCGGAGGGCATTCGTCGCGTCGGCGCGCAACGCGGCTCGCTGGCCAGCACCATTGGTCCGCCCGCCGCCATGCTGCTGGGCGTGGCCCTGCTGGGGGAGAAGCCCAGCCTGTGGCAGCTGCTCGGTACTGGGTTGATCATGGTCGGCATCGTCGTGATCGCGCGGCCGGGGCGCGCGGACTAGACGCCCAGCAGGCGCGCGGCTGAACTAGTGTTCGCTGGCCGCGAGCATCCTGCCGATGCGCGGCTTGGTATCGATCAGGATCTGCGCGATGGCCTCACGATCCGCGACGGAGAGCCGCGCGCCCAGATCGGTATCGTCCGTGCCATTCAGCACTGCGGCGATGCGCGTGCTGATGTAGTCCAGCACATAGTCGGGCAAGGCGTCGAACTGCTCGGAATAGATCAGGTAGCTCAGGGGATACCGGAACAGTCGGCGGTTCAGGTCCAGCTCGCGCAGGCTGCGCCCCCTGCGATCGCGCGGACCCAGAGCCGAAAAACGCGTGGCGAACCCACTGCTGCTCTGGATGCGATCATCGAGCTGCACGGCATCTGCGCAGAACAGTGCGCGCAGCAGTGGCTCGATCATGGTGCGCATCATCGCCTGATCCTTGCCGTTCACCTGCGCCCAGGTATGCGGCGCCTGCTGCTCGCGTCCCTCGCGCGCCATGGCCGAACGGACCTTGTAGTTCACGCGCGTGATCTGGTTCTGCACGAATGACTGGTGTTCAAGTACCAGCAGCGCGGCAATGTCGCTCTTGTCGGTGAGGTAGTTGCCCGTATCGAAATAAGCGGTCAGCGTTGCAAGGTCACGCGGCGCAGGACGATGCAGCCCCTCCTGCCCATTTTCCTCGCGCAACGGCAGGTTGCCGAAATGGTTCTGTTTTCCCTGGTGGCCGGTCACATACCAGCCGCCCCAGCGCTGCGACACGGGCGTGCGGTCGTCGACTTCCGAGGCGGTGACGAAGGGACGCACATCGACAGGATCATCCACCGGCGAAGACATGACCAGCACCCGCGGCACGCCTCCACCCATCATCGAATAGGTGTCGTGACAGGTGAGGCAGCGACCGCCCTCGCGCTCCATGCGCACTGGGGTCCCGGCGCCGTTGTCCAGGCCAAAGAACACCACGCCCGCTCTGGCGTCGATGACGGTGAACTCCGTCAGCGCACTGCCCTGCACCCAGCCCACGTAGGTGTCGTCGTTGAAGTAGATGGCGCGTGGCATTCTGGCGCTGATGTGATCGGTCTGCAGGCTGGTCTTTGAGAACACCAGCACCTGTGAGTCGGTGTCGATGTCCAGCGCCTTCAGCAGTGAACGCAGATAGCCCCAGC
>DATNCK010000209.1:0-2080 GCA_035571575.1 Steroidobacteraceae bacterium
CGCCGGGGATTTCACGTGCCAGCAGAGCGTCCGTGACCCGGCAGAATTCGGGAATCGCGGAAACCGGCAACGAGATGTCGTGCTTGATGTTCAGGCCCTCTTCGGCCTGCGCCAGTGGAATGCTTTCGCGGATGTGCCAGAGCTGATGCGCCTGGGTCAGGCTCTCGGCGACCACCGCATCCGTCACGCAGGCGAGCTCCATCGCCATGTCCAACAGGCCCTCGAATCGGCCCCGGGCATGCAGCTCCGACTCGTGGTCCGAGTTTTCCAGCAGCACGCAAAAGGGCGTCTGCTCGTACAGCGGCACTCGCATCTGGCGGAAATGCCGCGCCACCAGTTCGAGGGCGAACTGGCCCATCACCTCGAAGCCGGTGAGACTCGCCCCCAGGTGCTTGTGGGCCAGGCCCAGCAGGCGCACGGCGTGCTCGAGCGATGGCACGGCGGCCCAGGCGGTCAGCGTGGCGGCGGGCAGGGGATAGAGCTTCATCGTCGCAGCCGTGATGATGCCCAGCGTGCCTTCGCTGCCGATGAATAGATCGCGCAGGTCGTAGCCGGTATTGTCCTTGCGCAGGCCCGACAGGCCGTTCCAGATTTCGCCTTGCGCGGTGACCACTTCGAGGCCAAGGCACAGGTCACGCGCGTTGCCATAGCGCACCACCTGCGTGCCGCCGGCATTGGTGGCGAGGTTGCCGCCGATGGTGCAGCTGCCTTCTGCGGCGAGGCTCAGCGGAAACAGGAAGCCGGCCGCTTCGGCGGCCTGCTGCAGACTTTGCAGCACGCACCCGGCCTCCGCTGTCATGGTCAGGTTGGCGGCATCGAGATGGCGCACCGCATTCAGGCGCTGCAGGCTGAGCACGACCTGGGTTCCGGACGCGTCCGGCACCGAGCCGACCACCATCCCGGTGTTACCGCCTTGCGCCACGATCGATGTCCCCGCGGCGGCGCATGCCTTCACCACCAGCGCGGCTTCAGCGGTGGAGCCCGGACGCACCACCGCCAGCGCCTTGCCGCGGGAGCGCTTGCGCCAGTCCTGCTCCCAGGCGCTGAGATCGCCCTCGCACAGCACATTGCCGTCGCCCACGATGTGGCGCAACCGGTCGATCAATGGATTCATGGTATGGCCCCTTTCGACGGGCTCAGGACAGGCTTTCGCAGGCGGATCCTCACGTGCAGCACGCAGGCTGCGAACAGCACCAGGCACAGCGCGACTTCGAGCAAGGCCAGGCGCGCGCTCAAGCCGCGATCGCTGTAGGCGCGCGCGGCGCCTTCAGCGAAATAGAGCCACACGACCAGGCTCACCCAGCGGTAGGTGTACATGCGATTGCGCAGCAGCCCCGCCAGCGGAAAACACAGCGGCAGTACTTTCACGACCAGCCACGAACCGCCGGGGCGCAGCGGCGCCAGCCACAGCTCCCAAGCCAACCCGAGCACGATCAGCCCCAGCAGGCTGCCCGCGGCAAGCCAGCGGGTCAACGCCACGGCGGTGCCGGGCTCGGCGCTGGCTGTGGAATCGGACTGGTCCATAGGCGATGGCATCATAGCGGCCGATGGACTTTCGCCCGCTGCTTGCCGATCTCTCGCATTTTCCGTGGAAGTCCACGGCGTTGACACTGGGCGAGCGGTTCCGCGAAGACCGGCTCGGCCTCACGGCCAGCAGCCTCACGTTCACGACGACCATGGCCCTGGTTCCCTTCTTCACGGTGGCGCTGGCGGTGTTCACGGCGTTCCCGATGTTCGGCAAGCTGCAAGGCGCGCTGCAGGCCTGGCTGGTGCAAAGCCTGATTCCGGATGCGATCGCCCGCCAGGTGCTGGGTTATCTCACGCAATTCGCGGGCAAGGCCAGCCGGCTGGGAGTCGCGGGACTGGCCGCGCTTTTCATCACGGCGCTGGCCCTGGCGCTGACGATCGACCGCACCCTCAACAGCATCTGGCGGGTGAAGCGGCCCAGGCCACTGGCCCAGCGCGTACTGATCTACTGGGCCTTCATGACACTCGGTCCGCTGCTGCTGGGTGCCTCATTGAGCATCACTTCCTACGTCATATCGGCTTCGCGCGGGCTGGTGGGTGCGATGCCGGGTGC
>DATNCK010000210.1:0-3833 GCA_035571575.1 Steroidobacteraceae bacterium
GATGAAAGGGTGAGCGTGAACGCAGCCGCACACTGCCGGCATTGTTCGAAGTGTAGGCCTTCAGCAGCACCCAGCTCCACAGATCGCGCCGATCCTCGGTGGAGGTCATGGAATCCCGCAGCAGCTGCTTCGACCATCCCCAGTAGTAGCCACGGAAGGCGGCCGGCACACCGAAGATGAAGAGATCGGGATCCGGGGGCAGGCCGTCATCCCGGTGGCGGGTGGCCGTCGTCTTGCCCGTATCGAGGAAGAACGCGACTGCGCCACCGTTGGTGGTGTAGAGGCCGGTGCGGGTGCTGAGCCACTGCTGCAATAACGGATCATCGCGATTGTCGGGATCGAAGCTCACACCATCCAGCGTGCGAAACGGCTGTTGCGTGTGGCTGATGACGCCGACCTCGTAGCGATCCTGCAGATTGCGACCCACGCCTCGCAGATCGACGATGGGCGCAATGACCCTGCCCTCTGCGTCGCGCGGACCTTCGATGCCCAGTTGCTGCAGATGCGCCGCCTCACCTATGCCGCTCAACATCAGCAACTGCGGCGTATTGAAGGCGCCACCCGCCAGGATCACTTCCTCGCGCGCAAAGAAATGCGTCTCTGGTCCATGGGCAGGCACGCGCGCAGAAGGACTTCCCACCTGGTACACATGGGCACCGGGAACCACTGCCACACCGTGGGCACGCGGGGTCTGTTGATCCGGCTTGAACAGCACGCGCGTGGCCAGCACACCGCCCGCCATCACCAGGCGCTCCGGCCACCGGCCTGCCACGGCCATGAGTCGCTCGCGCAGCCCCACACGGTGCGCGCCATCTGTGCCGACAGGAATGAAGGACAGCTGACCGCTGACGCCGCTGCGCGAATTGGCGAAATTCGGATCGAGCAACTGCACCAGCCGCAACTGGAACACGGCGCGCAACAACACGCGCAGACGTCCCGGCTGTCGGGCCAGAAAGAGAATCACCCCGAACAGCAGCTTCAGAAAAGTGCGATCGCCGCGCGCGATCTTCGAGATCAGCAGCGGGCTGATGAAACTGGTCTGCTGCCAGCCATTGCGCCCGTGGCCTCCGCGATCGAGCTGCCAGCGAGGGTTGATCCACTCCACTACTTTCGCTGCCTGTCGGTAAAAGAAGATGATCTTCTTCAGGAAGCCACGGTAATCCTCGTAGTACAGGCATTTCTCGATGCGCGTGAAATACCCCTGCATGGTTTCGGCGCGCCAACCCGGATCACCCGTCAGCGCCGCGATGCGATTCCAGTCTGAATCGTTGGGCTTTACGATGATCATCGCGTGGTGCGCCGTGCAACCGCCCAGTGCCGAGCTGCGCGGATACAGGATGCCGCCCTTGCCGGACTCGCCCAGCGTCGCGGGATCCTGCGCGCTGACGTACTTTGAATCGGCGCGCTGCGTGGCGTCGTCCTGATAATGGCGCACGGAAAAGGCCCAGTTCATGCTGGCATCTTCGGTGGCGGCGCCATGCAGCACCGGTACGCGGTACACCACACGATCCTCATGTTGAGGTGACGCGGCAGCGGGGGTAATCACGCCTGGTGTCTGGGGCGCGTTGCCGGACGGCGCGGGGTCGAAACCCGCCTCGAGCAGCAGCACGCGTTTTCCGCCCTCGGCCAGCCTGGCTGCAAGCGGGCCACCACCCGCGCCCGAACCCACGACGATGTAGTCGAATGGCGTGGTGGTCGGATTGCGCGCCGCCTGCAGCAGTGCATCCTGCAGTACAGAGGGATCGGGAGCGCCGGTGGATGCCATCTTGAAGCCCCGCTTACAGTGTCTTCAGGAAGGCCTTGAGCTCGACCTTTTCCTCCGCGGTGAGGTGCTCACCGAACCAGTGACCGCGATCGAGGACGAAGTCGGGACACTTGCTCACCGCCAGCAGCGCAACTCCCGCCTCGCGTTCGAATACCACGCGCTGCTGCTTCGGATCGCTTTCACGCTGGCTGAGCAGGATGCCGCGCGCAATACCGGACACCGCACGCAGCAGATCCAGCTTCGGCGCTTCCGGGTTCATGTTCATCAGCAGATTGATGGGTACGCCGCGCGGAATCGGGCCGACATTCACCGGACCGAGCTCGCCGGCGGCGTAGCGATGCACCAAGTTGCCCAGCAGCAGGGTGCCTGCAAACAGCAGTCCGAACAGCACGCGCGCTGCCCAGCGCTGATCTGCCCGCATGCGCCAGCACCCGACGGCCAATGCGGTAAACAGTATTGGAGCCGCCCATAGCCAGGACCATACGCGATCGAGCCGCGTCATCACCAGCAGCACTGCGGTAATGACGCCAAACAGCAGCAATGCGAAGCCTGCCATCCGGGCGCGCCCCCAGATGGCCAGTACCGCCGTAAGCACGCCTAGCATGGCCCACAACCATACGCTGAGGATGGAAACTCCCGCCGATCCCAGAACCCCCGTCAGCAACTGCGGCACGAATTTAGCTGCAAAGTAGATGGAGCTGTCCTTTGTGACACGATAGATGAATCCAGGGTCCGCCTGACCGATGCTGCGATCGAGCAGCCTCAGATCACCATAGGATGCACTTGTGCCGGGTCGACGCTTGTCGCGCGACAGCAGTTTGTCGATGCCATCGTCGAAGGCCTGAAGCCGGCCGGCTACTGACGGATCGCGATTGAACAATCCCAGCGCATTGTTGTGCAGATATGGCGCCGTCGCCCACAAGCCGATCAGCGAAGCCGGACGGTAATAACCGGGGCCGCCTGCGGGCGGGAAGTAGGTGTCATTGTTGTTCCACCCGTCCTGCGCAACGCCGGAATAGGCGTTGAAGAAGCGCACACCGCCCACTGCAGGCAGGTTCTTGTAGTCTTCGGAAGAGAAGTTGTCCCACACCTGCCCGCGCATGCCGTTGGTGCCCACTGAGCGTGCGGAATTGGTGCCGACCAGCGTAATGGGAATGCGGATGTCGGTGGACAGGAAGTTGTCCTCGAGGAAGGCATCCTTGTCGGCGGTGGCAGCGCCGGCCTGTGCCGTGATGCGGTCACCGTAGCTGCGAAAGGCTGCACTGGCGCGAAACGCCTCCCAGTCTTCGAATTTTCGTGGCAGCACGAAGTGCGCGTCATCAGCCGGCGGTGTCGCATGCTTTGCCCAGTCGTCACTGAATTCGAGCTGGAAGCCTTGCGGCTGCTTGCTGGAATGACACATGGCGCAATTGCGCAGGAATACCCCCCGACCCTTGCTGGCCAGATCATGTTCGGCAGCAACGAGCGGCCGCCCCTCGGTAGTCACGGCGAGCCTCATCGGCGCCACCAGACTGCGACCGTCTTTGGCGCTGTGGTGGGTGAAGAACTCGACCAGATACGGAATGCGGTACTTTTCCGCGGTGCGCCAGAAGACGGAATTGGCCTGCAGCGTCGCCACGGGAAAGGGCCGCTGCGGCTTGAAGCCGATGATGGGATTGTGGCAGCGAGCCCATTCCTCAGGAAAAGTACCGATGTTCAGATAGACGCGCGACAGCGCGCCAAAGGCGCCGATGCTGTCGGCGCCATCCACCAGCACGCGCGGTGTATGCCGCGGCGATATCTTCTGATCACCGTCCTCGAGACCACGGGAGTACAGGTTCTCCTTGCTCTGCACTTCCGCAGAATTTTCCATGGCGCGCGCCAGCCGTGCGTTCATGTCGAACACCGCGGTAATCGTGTTGGCGTTGTTGATGTGATCGGTACTGACCAGCGACGTATCCACGGTGCCTGGCTGCTGGCTGGCGAGGAACTGATACAGCAGGCTGTTCTCGGCGGTGAGATTGGCGAACAGCGCCGGCGGCGACCAGTACTGGTTGCCGATGGTGCTGGACATGTTCTCCCAGCCTGG
>DATNCK010000211.1:0-4758 GCA_035571575.1 Steroidobacteraceae bacterium
CGCACGCCTATTTCGGCCACGACGACTGGGCGGCGACGGCGCCGGGACTCAAGACCCTGGCCGACGCGCTGCGGATCCGCGCGCGCATACTCACGGCCTTCGAGCATGCCGAATCCTGTACCGATGCGCAGCAGGCACAGCAGCACCTTACCTTCGTCATTGTTGGCGCCGGCCCTACCGGCGTGGAACTGGCTGGCACGATGGCGGAGATTTCCCGCCACACGCTGCAGCGGGAGTTCCGCCGTATCGATCCGACCACGGCAAAGGTGATCCTCGTCGAAGCCGGGCCACGCGTCCTGCCGGCCTTCCCGCCAGACCTCTCTGCAAGCGCGCAGCGGCAACTCGAACGATTGGGCGTAATCGTGCGAACGGGCGCGCCTATAACGCATGTGGATGCCGGAGGCGTGAAGATTGGCAGTGAGTTCATCGCAGCACGTACCGTGCTGTGGGCCGCCGGCGTCACTGCCTCGCCGCTGGCGCGTTCCCTGGGCGTGCCACTGGATCGCAGTGGCCGCGTCCCCGTACAGCCGGATCTGAGCATCCCCGGTCATGCGGAAATCTTCGTCGCCGGTGATCTCGCTGCTGTCAGCTCGGCACGCGGGCCGGTGCCCGGCATCGCGCCCGCCGCCAAACAGATGGGTGGCTACGTAGCGCAGGCCATCGAAGCTCGTCTTGCCGACCGCACACCCGCGCCATTTAGATATCGCCACTACGGGCTACTGGCCACCATCGGCCGCATGGCCGCCGTGGTCGACCTGGGCCGGCTGCGTTTCTCGGGCTTGCTGGCCTGGTGGTTCTGGCTGCTGGCGCACGTGTACTTCCTCATCGGTTTCCGCAACCGCCTGGTCGTGCTCATCGACTGGGCGGGTGCGTACTGGAGCTACCACCGCAGCGCGCGCATCGTCACCGGCGAGAACGATCAATCCTAGTGCTTGGCTGAACCCGGCTCGGCCATCTTGCGATGCTGCTCGGCCAGCACCGCGGAGGGCGTGACATTGGCAAGGGCCGCCTGCAGCTTGTTCCTCAGACCGGCAACTACATCACCCTCGCCGTCCATCATGGCCTTGAAGCCGATCTGCGCCACCTTGGCCGGATCCATTTTCTTCTCGGTGGTGCCGACTTCGGTATCCATCAGATCGGCGCGCTCGAAGAATTCCGTGTCGGTGACACCCGGCATCAGGCAGGTCACCTGTACGCCGGTATCCTTCAGTTCATTGCGCAGCGCCCAGGAGAAGGAATCGATGAAGGCCTTGGTGCCGTTGTACACCGCCTGGAAAGTGCCGGGCATGAAGCCGGCAATCGAGCCGGTAACCAGGATGCGGCCCCGGCCACGAGCGCGCATGTCGTTGGCGATGAGGTGGATCAGATAGATCGTGCCCGTGACGTTGGTCTCCACCACATGCTTCGCCGCCTCGAAATCCTGATCCAGGAAGCCCTTGCCGAGGCCGTGGCCCGCATTGGCCATGAGCACCTCGATGGGACGCCCGCCGGCCGCGGCATACAAGGCGTCGACACCCTGCAGAGTGGCCAGATCCTGCTGCACGGTCTGCACCGCAGCGCCAAGGCGGTCGAGGCGAAACACGGCCTCGTTCAGCGGACGATCCGCGGCGACGATGAGGTCGAAACCGTGGCGCGCACACTCACAAGCCAATTCCAGCCCGATGCCGCTGGACGCGCCCGTTACGAGCGCAAGGGGACGTGCGTTGCTTTCCGGATTCATGGCCGACTCCGCTGGCATGTGGAATGCCAGCCTGCACAGCCGGCGGCCGCGGCGCTATCGTCCGGCAGGCTTAGCGGCTGTAGGAGAACTTCCAGCGCTGCGAGGCTTGTTACGCAGATAAATGGTCTGCCCGCAGATGGAGGTCAGCGATGAACTCGCTCAAGAGGAGCCCGTAGACGAGTGCGGCGCATCCACGGGTTTGGATTCAGGCGAACCTCGCTGCCGCAGGAAGATGCTCAACACCACCATGGCCAGCAGCGACAGGAATTCGCTCTGCCAGTTCTGCAGCGATTCGAACCAGAACTGCGCGCCGCGCGCGTATTCCCACGCCGATACGCTCGCCCCACCCTGAGCAGCCTGCTCCTCATTGTGGGCGGCCGCCCCGCCGATGGCATGCAATACGATGCAGATGAGGAACAGCAGCAGGAAAGTCAGTGATAGCGAATTCTCATAGAGCTTCAGCACCCAGCCGCCGCGGCGTACGGGCCAGGGCGCGTTTTTCCGTCGCGCCGATGGCCTGCGATCAACGGCCTCTGGCTGCCCGATCTTCTTCGACTCCGAGGAACCCTTCTGGAACAGAATCGCAGTAAGCACCACATAGGCTGCCAGCTGCAGAAATTCGCTCTCCCAGTTTTCGGCCGTGGCTTCGAGGAAATGGCCCGTCGCCAGATAGCCGGACATGGACAGAGCGGGCTGGCCATGCTCAGCCCGCTCTTCGTTATAGCGACGCAGACCTGACTCGGCCTGCCCGACCATCGTCAGTGCAAACAGCGCCGCGAGAACCAGAGACAGTCCGTTATCCCGCAGCAGCCGATGCGCTCTAGTCATGGCTCAGCCGTTGAAGTTGATCTCCGCTGCATCATCCGCCGCCTCACCACTGAGCTCGTCCTTGCGCGCCTGCATCTGCTCGCCCAGTGCATCCAGATCCATGTCGGAGTCGCGCGCTTCGGCGAACATGCCTTCGCGCTGTTCCTCTTCCTTCACGTGGTGCTTGATCATTTCCGACAGCACCTTGACGCGCGAGTCGAAATATTCGTCGGACGGTTTGCTGGCATCGATCTCCGCGATCAGCTTCTTGGCGGCACCGTGCTCGATCTCGGCCTCATGGTGGATATCCTTGTTGCCAGTGGCCTCGAGGAAAGCCGGATAGAAGATTTCCTCTTCGATCTGCGTGTGCACCTTCAGCGCCTGGCAGATCTTCTGTGCCAGCTGTGCCTTCTTGTCTTCCGAACGACTCTTCTCGAACTGTTCGAACATCTCTTCGACTTCGCGGTGATCGGCTTTCAGCAACGCGATGGCGTCCGGCGCTGAGCCAGCGGTCTTCGCATGCGTGGTGGTGGAACTGCGGGAGCGGGTGCTGGTGTGGGCCATGTATTTCCCCTTTGGGCAATGAAGTAGAACCGGCCCGCAGTGTCGGCAACCGACGCCAGTCCAACCAGACCACAAATACTTCTAGCCGGCGTAGGACGGTCCCTACCGTTGAGTTGCAACGCTCAGTGACCCTTCACTGCGGCGTGATGTGCGGTGTCTTCGCGCGTCAGATAAATCAGCTCGCATTCACCGCCATCGGGATAGCGGACGGCATACATGACGCCGGAAGCCGCGGGTCCTACCGGCCGGACCAGGCAATGACGTTCCCGCCGTTCATCGAGAATGGTGTTCAGAGCGTCCAGTCCTTCGATATCGCTTCCATACGATATCTGGACTCCGTTGATGACCAGCCTAACCATCGCGCTTCCTGCGTCGGACATTCGAAACGGAGAATGCCGTGGCAAGTGCGCGCTGTCGCTTGGGTCAACACCTGATGTTCCTTATCAGGTGGGCATCGCAGAGGATTGAATTGATGGCGTCCCCACGGGGATTCGAACCCCGGTTACCGCCGTGAAAGGGCGATGTCCTAGGCCTCTAGACGATGGGGACGTACTAAAGGGGGCGGCATTCTAATCGGAACCGAGGCCAGTTTCCTACCGCCGATGGCGGCGGAACCCGCCCTATTGGGCCTGAAGGGAGGCCTCGTTCCGGTTTGCGGGCCCGCCGGTGCCCCGGGTCTGGGTCTGCCGCGGCACCTTGGTCTCCTGCGGCTCATGCCCGGTCTTGGCCACGATGAGCTCGCGCAACAGTTTCATGCTCTCGTTGTTGGCCCCATGCTCAGGCTCTAGGAAGCCGCGCTCCGCACGTCCGGCGGCGTGATCGATGGCCCGCAGGCCGCGGCTGTCGGCGAACTCCAGGTCGGCGCCATGATCGGCCAGCAGCTTGATGGTCTGGTTCCAGCCATGCGCAGCCGCGGCATGCAGTGCCGTGCGCCGCGCCCGCGGATCGGCGCCATTCACGTCGGCGCCCGCGTCGATGATCAGCGCCGCGCACTGCGCCGCCTGCGCATCAGTCTTGTAGCGACCGCGCGTGGGATTCGCGCCATGACCCGTGCCAGCCGCCGCCATCAACGGCGTCACACCGTCTTCGGTGGGCAGGTTGAAATCGGCCTTGTACTTCAGCAGCAGCTTCACAGCCTCCACATCACCGCCCTTGGCGGCCCGCAGCAGTGGCGTGGCACCAGTCGACAGAATCTGGTCACCACCACGATCGAAAATGTAATTGCGATAAGGCGGCCGCAGCTTCAGCTGGATGTTCGGATTCGCACCCGCCTTGAGCAACAGCTCGGCCACCTGCAGACCCGTGGTGAAATCCTCGCTGGGCAGATCCGGTCGCCCGCCCTGCGGCAGGGTGTTCATGTCGATGGCCGTGTACAGGGGCGTCTGACCATACAGATCCCAGCGATCGACATCCGCGCCGGACTTGATCAGAAATGCGGCGTAGTCGAAGTGCAGATTCATCAGCGCCACCACCAGCGGCGTGGTCTGGTCAGGATCGGCGCGGTTGATGTCCGCCCCGCCCTTCAGCAGTTCGCGCGCGCATTCGATGCAGCCTTCGCGTGCGGTGTACAGCAGCGGCGTGAAGCCGCCGCGATTCATGCCCTTGGGTCGTGGTTCGGACGTGACCCGTCGCTGCCATTCGCGGATCGCGCCACGCGCATTGACATC
>DATNCK010000212.1:0-2526 GCA_035571575.1 Steroidobacteraceae bacterium
TGAAGGTGCGCCGCGCCGTCTCATCGGTGGCCGAATCCGGATGCACCACGGAACGACCGGGGAGCACGTTGCCATGTTCGCAGTCGAAGACGGCGACAGACACCGGCGCTGGGGCAACGCCCTCTGCGACGTGGCTGGGCATGGTGTCGCGACACAGCTGTGCGACGCGGGTGGTGGCGGCGCGCAGCTCGCGCCATTCTGGTTCCAGCTTGATCGCACGCGCAAAGGCGCGGCGCTGGGCAGGGGTGAGTTTTCGATCCTTGGAGAACTGCGCGAGAACGCGTGGCGGAATGATGTGGCAGATGCAGTGGTTCATCCCGACGGACTCTACTTCAGCAGAGTGATCGCACGTGAACTGTCGGCGTGGACGGACACGCCGTCCACTACTTCTTGATGAACTTGAATACTGCGCCGTTGCCCGCATCGGCGATGAAGATTTCATCCCTGTCGTTGACGGCAACCATGTGCGCCTCACCGAACTCACCCGGCTCCCTGCCCGGCCTGCCCATCGCGCCCAGCACCTTGCCTTTCAGATCCAACTTGAGCAGTTGCCCGGCAAAGCCGTTCACCATGTAGATGTACTTGCGACCGATATCCAGACCACAGGGCAGCCCCTGATAATGGATCTCCCTGACGAAGCTGCCGTCCTGCCGGAAGATCTGGATGCGCTGGTTCTCACGATCCGCCACCCACAGCAGACCCTTGGCGTCAATGGCAATGCCGTGAGCAACCTGGAACTGGCCCGGGCCGCTGCCCTTGCCACCCCATGACTTGAGGAACTTGCCGTCCTTGTCGAACTTCAATACGCGCGGATCGCCATTCGGCCCCGGTGTGTGGCCCTCCGCGACGAAGACATCGCCGTTGCGCGCGATGGCTACGTCGTTCGGCTGATTCAGACGGTGCGAGCCCGTCGCTTCGTTCCATTCGCCGGCCTCGCCGCGCGTGCCGATGGTCAGCAGCGTCCGGCCGTCACGATCGAGCTTGACCACCACGTGGCCGCCGTAGTCGGTGGCCCAGAGGTTGCCCTCGCGATCGATGCGCAGTCCGTGCGCGCGGATGAACAGCTTGTCGCCAAACGCGCGGACGAAGTGGCCGTCGCGATCGAACTCGAAGAAGGCCTTGTCGCCACGCGTGAGCACGATCAGATGCCCCTTGGCATCGACGGCCACGCTCGCCGCAGGGCCCATCTTGATGTCCGTGGGCAGCGTGACCGCAGCAGGTGCGGCGACGTAGCCAAACCCCGGTGCGCTCTGTGGCACGAGCAGCGCCGGATCCGATGGCCGCTGTGCCAGGACCGGCGCAGTAAACCAGAGGGCGGCTGCGATGAGAATCGCTCGCTTCATTCGCTATCCGGCGTGGCCGGAGGTTCCCGCTTCATGAATTTTTCCCGTTGCCGTTCGCATGCGGACGGCAACTATGGGATCAAGCACCCGCCACTGTAAAGACGGGTTGCTGTCGCGGTGGCCAGACCGCCACCGTCCCGAACACTTCAGCTCATCCGGGCCCACTTGATCAGCGTGCCGAAGTTGGGCGGCTTGCCGTGCATCAGGAGACCGACGCGGAAGATCTTCGCGGCGAACCAGACTGCGATCCAAGCCGCGAGGAGACCCACCGCCAGCGACAGCAGCACCTGCCACGCCGGTGGCGGTGAACTTGAGGCCAGTCGCGCCAGCATCGCGAAAGGATTGATGGGCGGGATGAAACTCATCGCCACCGCGAAGGTGGAATCGGGTCTCTGGCCAATGAATGGCGTGAGAATGTAGGGCGTAACCAGCAGCAACATCACCGGACCCATCAGCGACTGGGCGTCGGCGAGCTGATTCACGGCCGCGCCAATGGCCAGCATGATCGCGCCAAACACCAGGTAGGCAATCAAGAAGAAGGCCAGCAGATAGACGATGAGCAACGGATCGATGAGCCCGAACAGCGCAAACTGCATCAGCGCCAGCACGCCGAGGCCCACGTAGACAGACATCATCACCAGGCCAATCCCCAGGTGGCCGAGCAGCTTGCCCCACATGAGTTCCAGCGGCGACACCGCCGCCAGCAGCACCTCGACCACCCGGCTGGATTTCTCCTCGATGGTGGAAGTCATCATGCCCTGCCCGCCGATCATCACGCCCATGAACAGCAGGATGCCCATGATGAAGGGCAGCGCGCGATTCAGACCGGGCGAGCCCTGCTGCTTGCCGTCGGACGAGACCATCACGGTACGCGGGCGGATCACACGCGTGGCCTTCTGGATCAGCTCCGGATCCAGACCATCGGCACGCAGTCTCTCGGTGGTCAGCGCGACGCGCATTGCATCGTGCAACAGCGATTCGGCATCCTCGGGCAGATTTCGCGGGGCGTACAGCGTGTAGCTGCCGTACTCACCGGTTGGCGGACGCACAACGGCACTGACAGGAATCACCAGCAGTGCGCGACGCGCACGCTTGTCGATGTTCGTGTCGGTAAGCCAGGCCTTCTGCGCATCGACGACGCTGTCGGCCGGCAACTGCCTGAGTGTGAAGGTCGGTGCAGCCA
>DATNCK010000213.1:0-21082 GCA_035571575.1 Steroidobacteraceae bacterium
GTGGTCACTTCGCGCACGGTCAGCGTCGGGCAGATCGCGCAGGCGGGCACCGAGATGCTGCGCATGCTGCGGCAGAACCGCGTGGAATGGCGCGCCGAAGTGCCCGAGGCGCAACTCTCACGCATCAAGGTGGGTCAGAGCGCCACGGTCATGGCGGTCGACGGCACGGTACTGAAAGGCAAGGTGCGCGCTGTGGCACCCACCGTGCAGACCAGCAATCGCACTGGCCTGGTGTATGTGGACAGCGTCGGCGGCGACGCGCGCCCCGGCATGTTCGCGCGCGGCGAGATCGAGGCGGGCAAGGGCCCCGGCATGCTGCTGCCCGTCTCCAGCGTCGTGATGCAGGATGGCTACAGCTATGTCTTCGTGCTCAAGGACAAGAACACCGTCGAGCGCCGCCGCGTGCAGCAGGTCGGCGTGCATGGCGACAACATGGAGATCTCGGAAGGCGTCAAGGCGGGTGAAACCGTCGCGGTCAAGGGCGCGGGATTCCTCAAGGATGGCGACATTGTGACGGTCAACAATGCCGGCGGCGCGGCGGAGGCCATGCCGGCCTCGGCTGCAGGGGCGGCGAAGCCGACGATGAAGGCGGCGCAGTAACGCACTGCGCCGTGAATTTCGTAAGCCTGGTTGATTAGCGGCACCTGAGAGGACAGCTCTGTGAATTTTGTAACGTGGTCCATCCGGAACCCTGTTCCGGTGATCATGCTGTTCATCGCCCTGGTGTTCGGCGGTCTGTGGTCGTTCCCGAAGCTGCAGGTTCAGGATCAGCCTGACATCAGCTTCCCGAACGTGTTCATCCGCGTCAGCTACGCCGGCGTGCCGCCGTCGCAGATGGAGACCGAGGTCACCCGCAAGGTCGAAGACGCCGTCTCCAACATCGTCGGCATCGAAGACATCAACTCCACCGTCACCACGGGCAGCTCGCAGACGGTGGTGCAGTTCCAGTTCGGCGTCGACATCCAGCAGGCGCTGGACGACGTGCGCGATGCCGTCTCGCGCATCCGTCCCGACCTGCCCATCGATGCCACCGAGCCCTACATCGGCCGCGCCACCACGGCTGGCGCCGCCATCATTGCCTTCGGCGTCAGCGCCGAGAATCTCAGCGACACCGAACTGTCGTGGTTCGTCGACCTGAACGTGATGCGCGACATCAGTTCGGTGGAAGGCGTGGGCTCGGTCAATCGCATCGGTGGTGTTTCACGCGAAGTACGCGTGGACCTGAATCCGGACCGCATGGCCGCGCTGGGCATCACTGCCGGCGATGTCTCCAGCCAGCTGCTGCGTACCCAGGTGGAACTGCCGGGCGGCGAAACGCGCATCGGCTCCCAGGAGCAGAGCGTGCGCACGCTGGGCACCATCGGCTCGGTACAGGATCTGGCCGCCATGCCGATTCCGCTGGCCGACGGGCGCAGCATGCGGCTGGATTCCATCGCCAATGTGCGCGACCAGGCAGCGGAGATCGAGCAGGTCGCGCTGCTCGACGGCAAGCCTGTCATCGGCTTCGAAGTGGCACGCGCCTGGGGCGAGGGCGCGCTGCAGGTGGCCGACCGTACGCGCGAAGCGGTGAAGAACCTGCAGAAGAAATATCCGAACATCAAGATCACCGAGCTGTACACGCAGGCGGAGTACATCCGCGACAGCTTCAAGAGCTCGATGGAAATGCTGGCCGAAGGCGCCATCCTCGCCATCATCGTGGTGTGGCTGTTCCTGCGCGATATACGCGCCACATTGATCTCGGCCATTGCGCTGCCACTGGCCATCATTCCGACCTTCTGGGCGCTGCATCTGTTCGGCCTTTCGATGAACACGCTGACCATGCTGGCGCTGTCGCTGGTGGTGGGCATGCTGGTGGACGATGCCATCGTCGAGGTGGAGAACATCGTGCGCCACCTGCGCATGGGCAAGCCGCCCTTGCAGGCGGCCAAGGATGCCGCCATCGAAATCGGTCTTGCCGTGGTGGCGACCACGTTCACGCTGTGCGCAGTGTTCGTGCCCGTGGCCTTCATGGACGGCATACCGGGCCAGTTCTTCAAGCCCTTCGCCTTCACGGCCACCATCGCCGTGCTGTTCTCGCTGCTGGTAGCCCGCATGCTGACGCCGATGATGGCGTCGAAGTACATGAGGGCCTATCACGAGGAAGAGAAACAGGGACGCTTCAAGACCTGGTATCTCGACAAGGTGCAATGGGCGCTTGCCCACCGCAAGACCACGATGGCGGCGGTGACTGTTCTGATGGTCGGCACCTTCTATATCGCCGGCACACTGCCCACGGGCCTGCGGCCGCCGGCCGACAATGGGTTCTTCAACATCAATATCTCGCTGCCGCCAGGCTCGCGCCTGGAGGACACCAGGCAGGTCGTGGACCAGGTGCGCGATCGCCTCAAGGATCACACGGAGATCAGCCGCATCTGGGCGGTGGTCAATACCCGCAGTGCCAACGTCGGGCTGGTGCTGGTGGATCGCAAGCATCGCGAGAAATCGCAGCAGCAGCTGCAGCGGCAGTTCGTGGCTGAAGTCCGCGACATTCCCGGCGCGCGCTTTTCAGCCGGCGGCAACAACTTCGGCGGCGGCGCGCTGCAGATCGAACTCACCGGCGATGACTCCAACCTGCTCACCGCGGCGGCGGCGCAGGTCGAACGCGAGATGCGCGCGGTGCCGGGATTCTCCAATGTCAGCACCAGCGCCAGCCTGGTCCAGCCGGAGCTGGTGATCCGGCCGCGCGCCGAACGCGCCGCGGAACTGGGCGTGACCACGGCTGCCATCAGCCAGGCCACGCGCATCGCCACCACAGGGGACGTGACCAACAATCTGGCCAAGCTGAATCTGCCGGACCGGCAGATTCCGATCCGCGTGCGCCTCAACGATTCTGCGCGCGCCGATCTGGATCACATCAAGCTGCTGTCGGTGCCGTCGCGCACCGGGCCGATCCCGTTGATCAATGTCGCGGATGTGTATTTCGGCGCGGGACCGGCGCAGATCACGCGCTACAACCGCAGCCGCAATATCACCATCACGGCCGACCGCGGCGTCATTCCGCTGGGCCGCGCAGTTCAGCTCGCGCGCAATCTGCCGTCCATGAAGAATCTGCCCTCGGGCGTGCGACCGCTGGAATCCGGCGAGGCCGAGTTCCAGGGACGCATCTTCGGCGGCTTCATCCTCGCGATGATCACCGGCATCTTCTGCATCTATGCGCTGCTGGTACTGCTGTTCCACGATGTGCTGCAGCCGGTCACCATCCTGTCGGCGCTGCCGCCATCGGCGGGTGGCGCCTTCGTGATGCTGAAGCTCATGGGCATGGATCTGTCGCTGCCTTCGCTGATCGGCCTGCTGATGCTCATGGGCATCGTCACCAAGAACTCCATCCTGCTGGTGGAATATGCGGTGATGGCGCGACGTGAACACGGCCTGTCGCGCGCCGAGGCATTGACCGATGCCTGTTCGAAACGCGCGCGCCCCATCATCATGACCACCATCGCCATGGCGGCGGGCATGCTGCCCATCACGCTGGGACTGTCGGGTGATTCCAGCTTCCGCGCGCCCATGGGCGCGGCGGTGATCGGCGGCCTGTTCGCCTCGACGGCGCTGTCGCTGTTCGTGGTGCCGGTGATCTACACGCTGATGGATGATTTCGAGCACTGGGTGAAGCGACTGTTCGGCAAGCTGCGGCCGCACAAGCCGGTGGGTGCCGCCGCGCCCGCTGACGGCACCGAACATCCCTGATCGGCGCGTGATCTAGCGCGTTTTCAATCCGAACACGGCGCGCTCGAACTGCGCCGTGTTGTCGAGCTCGCTGCTGGCGCAGTAGTCCAGATCACGCAGCAGGCCGTCGGCCACCGAGTAGATCATCGCGTGCACGGCCACGTCCTGGCCGCGGTCCCAGGCATCTTTCACCACGGTGGTGCGGCACACGTTCTGCGCCTGCTCCAGCACATTCAGTTCGCACAGACGGTCGAGTGCCTGCTGGCCGCCGCCCGCGAGCTGCTGCGGATGACGGTCGCGGATGTCCTGCACATGGCGCAGCCAGTTGTCGATCAATCCGAAGGATCGTGATTGCAGCGCGGCGGCGATACCGCCACAGCCGTAGTGCCCGGTGACGATGATGTCCTGCACCTTCAGCACATCCACGGCGTACTGGATCACCGACAGGCAGTTCAGATCGGTGTGCACCACCAGGTTGGCGACGTTGCGATGGACGAACAGTTCACCGGGTGCCAGATCGACGATTTCGTTGGCGGGTACGCGACTGTCCGAGCAGCCGATCCACAGGTAGCGCGGCGACTGCTGTGCCACCAGGCGCTCGAAAAACTGCGGATCCTGGCGCTTGACCTGCTCGGCCCAGCGGCGGTTGTTGTTCAGCAGCGGCTCGAGTCGTTTCATGCCGGGAATGGTATCAGGTGCCCTCCGATCGGCAGGGGCTTCGTGGCGGCCCTCCCGCGCGCGGTAGAATGCTGGCATGAGCGACTACGACGTCATCATCGTGGGCGCAGGCGCCGCAGGCATCGCCGCGGCGCGGCGGCTGCGCGAGGCAGGCCGTCGCTGCATCCTGCTTGAAGCCCGCGCGCGCCCTGGCGGTCGCGCCGTCACCGACCACACACTGGATGCGCCGGCAGATCTGGGCGCGGCCTGGCTGCACTTTGCCCAGGACAATGCCTGGACCCAGCTGGCCGAACAGGCGGGCTGCCAGGTGATTCGGCGCGAGCCGGGTTGGGGTGCGGGGACTTGGATCGGTGCACAGCCACCCACGGAAGAACAGCGCGCCGCGGCCACTGCCGGGTATGAGCGCTACAACGCACTGGTCGAGGCTGCTGCTGATGCAGGTCGCGATGTGGCGGTGGCCAGCATCCTGCCGCAGGATGACTACCGGCCGCGTTTCGACGCGGTGATGACCTGGGCCGTAGGCGTCGAGAGTCGCGATGTGTCGACGCTGGACCTGGCGCGTTACGCCGACTCCACCCACAACTGGGCGGTGCGCGAAGGGTTGGGAACGGTGGTGGCGCAGGCCGCTGCTGGAATCGAGATCGCATTGCGCGCGACGGTCACCAATGTGAATTGGGGCGGACCGGGCGTGCGCGTCGAATCCACGGCCGGCACACTGACCGCCGGCGCGGTGATCGTCACGGTGCCTACCAGCATTCTGGCTGCGGGTTCCGTCCGCTTTGATCCACCACTGCCTTCAGCCTGGCGACAGGCCGCGGAGAATCTGCCGCTGGGCATCGTGAACAAGGTGTTCTTCCCGCTTGGCCCGGAGTGCGCGGAAATCGGCGAGTCACGGAATTTCATCGGGCGCACCGACAGCTCGCGGACCTGCACCTACACGCTGTTTCCGGCGCAGCAGCCGCTGCTCATGGCCTACTTCGGCGGGGATCTGTCACGCGAGCTGGAAGTGCGCGGCGAGCTGGAAGCCTTCGCCCGCGATGAGCTGCGCAACATTTTCGGCGAACAGTTTGTGATGCATCTGGGCGCCGGGCGCAGCACGGCCTGGGGCAGCGATCCACATGCGCTGGGTTCGTACTCGGCGGCACGGCCGGGTTATGCGGACGACAGGCAGACGCTGGCTCGTCCGGTGGCGCCGCAGCTTTGCTTCGCTGGAGAGGCATGTTCGCGCCAGTTTTACGGCACGCTGCACGGTGCCTGGCTCTCCGGCCGCGCTGCGGCCGAATCGCTGCTATAGCTTCTGGGTCTTTACCCAGGTGTTGAAGCCGTCGCGATCGGCGGCGGCCACCTGCTGTGCAGCCGGCGATGCAGCCCAGCCGCGCATGGATTGCAGCAGCGTGCCGGCATACGAGGGTGAGGATTTCAGCAGCGCGGCATAGGCCTGCTTCGCCTGATCCAGCCGCCCGGTGAGCAGGAACAGCTCAGCGCGATATTCGATGGCCTCGGGATAATCCGGCTGCAACTTCAGCGCGGCATCGTAGGCCGACAGCGACTCTTCATAGTCGCCAAGCCGGCGACTGGTGTAACCCAGCAGGTTCCAGCCTTCCTTCATGTTGGGATCGGCGGCGACCACGCTGCGAAAATGCTCGCGCGCCTCGGCCAGTCCCTTCTTCACTTCAGGATCGGCGGCGCGCGCCTTGGCCGCGCTGCCGGCGGAACTGTTCTCCAGCTGCAGCGCCTTCTCGAACAGCTCGTAGCCCAGGTTGTAGTTGAGCCGGGCCTTCATGGCGTTGTCCTGCGACAGATCCGGCGCCGGCGTGGAAGTAATCTGGCCATTGGCGTCCGGCACCGCTGAGCAGGGCAGCGCGACTGCCACCAGGGATGCCGCCAGCAGCGATACAGGCCATTTTTTCACGAAGCGCATGGAGGTTCTTCCGCAGTGGAACCGTAAAAGAATAACCGTAAAATGCACCCCATGAGTCTTTCGCTGCGTGAACAATTGTTAAAGGCCGGGCTGGTTTCCGAACAGCAGGTGCAGAAGGCCGAGCGCGACCAGCGGCAGAAAGACCGTGGCGTGCCGCCTCACCAGAAGCGCCGCCAGACCGGCCCCACTCCGCAGCAGCTCGCCGCGCAGAAAGCGGCTGCCGAAAAGGCCGCCAAAGACGCCGAGCTCAACCGCCGCAAGCAGGAAAAGGCCGATCGCAAGGCGCGTTTCGCGGAGATCCGCCAGCTGGTGGAACAAAACCACGTGGCGCGGGTGGAAACCGACGATTACTACAACTTCCAGGATGGCACCAAGATCCGCCGCATCTCTGTCACGCCGGAACTGCGCAAGCAGCTGATCGGCGGCAGTCTGGCCATTGTGCGCTGCGAGGGGCGCTATGCCTTCGTGCCGGCAGAGGTGGGTCAACGCGTGCGCGGCCGGGTCGAACGCGCCCTCATCCACTGGAATGATCCCACCGCCCGCCCCGCGGCAGATGATCCCTACAAGGACTACGCGGTACCCGACGACTTAATGTGGTGATTCGCCACGGTGCGGTGGCGGCGGTACTATGACCGCGCCGTGAAGCGCGCATTCTTCAAGTTCTCGCTGCTGTGCCTCGCATTGCCCTTGCGCGCGGCGCAACCAGACAATGTGGTTTCCGGTGCGGTGACCGTGGCAGACGATCCGGAGCTGCAGGAAATCGTCGTGCATGCGCCGGAACCGCGCTATGTCGCGCCCACCAACCGCGATCGCATCGGCCGCGTATGGGTGCCGGTGTACATCAACGAGAAAGGGCCTTACCGACTGGTGCTGGATTCCGGCGCCACCCGTTCGGCCGTGATCGATCGCGTGGCGACGGAGCTGAATGTGCCCGCCGATCGTTCGCGATCGGTGATGCTGCGCGGAGTCACCGGCTCGGCCATCGCCAGGGCCATCACGGTGGACAGCATCAGTGTGGGCGATCTCTATGTGGGACCTTCCACCGTGCCCATCGTTGTCGATGCATTCGGTGGCGCCGAGGGTTTGCTGGGCACCGACGGCATGCGCGACAAGCGCATCTTCATCGACTTCCGCAATGACTTCATCAACATCTCGAAGTCGCGCAACCGCCGCGCTGCCTCGGGCTTCAACACCGTGCCCTTCCTCAAGGACGACCTGAATCTGCTGATCGTGGAGGCCACGGTGGGCAACCTGCCGGTGCGCGCCATCATCGATACCGGCGCGCAGGCCAGCGTTGGCAATCTCGCCTTGCGTACCGCCCTGCGCCGCCAGGTGGAGCGCAACTCGCGCGGCGAGGACATCGTCACCGGCGCCACCGGGGCGACGCAGACCGGCATCGGCGCGCGCATCAGCCCCATCACCCTGGGCGATCTGGCCATCCATGATGCGCACATCACCTTCGGCGACATGCACATCTTCGACCTGTGGAAGATGAACGATAAGCCCGCCATCCTGATCGGCATGGACATCCTTGGCCTGCTGGATACGCTGGTGATCGATTACCGGCGCATGGAACTGCATATCAAACGGCGGGAAAGCTAGCGGGCGCCTTCCCCGACCCGGTGTGGCCATACGCGCAGCAACACCCTCGAAGAGCCTTTCCCACCGGGCTCGGCCGTCGCCGGTTGCCCCTCTCGGCGTCGCTGCGCGTCCCACGCCAGGGCGAATCCGGTTGTCGTAGCGGCAAAGGACGGAATGCCCGCCTGCTCCTGCACGCTGGATACGACGCGGGGTCTTCCCAAGGCGACGCAATTGCGATCGAACCTCTGCAGCAGCAGGCGCTGCCGGTGCTGGTCGCTCATTTCCGTCCAGGCGAGCTCGATGTGGCCCTCGTGCCAGCTCACGTAGGCGCCCGTGGAGTCCCCCGATGTATGTGTGACACGCCTTGCGGCGCCGTCATCCACTCTCAGATTTTGGGGCGGTGAGCCACCGTCATCGAGCTGCGCGCAGCGCAAGTAGACTTCGGCATTCCCTTCACGCCTGTCAAACCAGGTGATGGCCACGCGGCCGCCATCCAGAGCGATATCTGGATAGGCCGACTCCTTGCCGTCGTCGGCACTGATGAGCCGGTCATCGACATGATTTCCCTGCACTCGCATCCAATGCAGTTCCTTGGCGCGGCTGTCATGGCCAGAATCGTAGAGCACGTGAAAGACGCCTTTGGCACCCATGGCCGCATTCAGGTTCCAGGTATCGGTGCCAACCGGCTGGACACTGCGCGGTGTCTGCAGCCAGCTGCCGGTGGCATCCAGGCTGGCCGCACGGATCGCCGGTTCTGCACCATCTGGCTGTTCGATCCAGGCCACGTGGATGGTAGCGCCGCCCACTCGCACCACGGGGTTGCGACCATTGGCATCCGCTGCCGACAACTGCCTCTGCCAGCGGAGTCGGCCTGAGGCGTCAAATCTCGCCAACAACGCAATCTGTCGCCGCGCGCCGCCCTGAAGATGCTCCGTCTCCTGCTCATACCAGGCCACCAGGGCTTCACCGCCGATGTCCTGCAGCGATGGTTCGTAGGCATCTCGCCTGCCATCGGTCAGTTGCAACACGGGTCCCTGCGGACTGCCAGCGGACCCTGCGTAACGCATGAAAAGTGCTTCGTGCTGCTGTGTGCCGCCATACCAGACCACAGCCGGACGGCTGCCGATGTAGGCCACGCTGACCTCATAGGCACGGTCGTCACGGCCATTGAGCTGCCCGGGCGCAGTGCAGCCAGCCAGCGTCGCAGACGCCAACAGTGCGAGTAGCCTTGTGCGCGAGGTGCTGCGCATCGGCTCTGCTGGCTCAGCGCGCCGCCGCGTATCGCAACGTCACATAAGCGGCACGGCCAGCCTGGTTGTAGAACGACACGGTTTCGTACTGCTTGTCGAACAAGTTGGCGACCCGTGCCTGCAATCGCCACGCAGAGGCAAACCGGTACTCGCCCTGAACATCGACGGTAGCGTAAGCGGCCAGCCTGCGCGTGTTCGCACCATCGTCATATCGGCGCCCCTGCGTCACCAGCCTGAACCCGCCGGAAAACGCATCGTGCTGCCACTGCGCCTGCAGGTTGCCGGAAAGGCGTGCGCGGCGCGGCAGGCTGTTGCCACGATCCGCCCCATCGCCACGATTCTGCGGATCCATGGCCGTCAGCCCGGAATCGATCTGCCATGCGCCCAGGCGCAGCGACATTTCGGCTTCCACGCCGCGAATACGCGCCTCGTCGATGTTGGCCGGAAGAAAATTCGCATCGAACGCGATCTGATCGAGCACGCGAGTCTGGAACAGCGATACGCGCCAGCGGCCCGGGCCGCCATGTCCCTTGAGGGCCAGTTCCATGCTGCGTGAACGCTCTGGTTCCAGAGTCGCGTTACCAAAGAAGGGGTAGTACAGCTCGTTGAAAGTGGGCGCGCGGAACGCCGTGCCGTATTGCGCGACCAACTCCCATTCCTCAGGCAGCGCGTAGCCGACCGCGATCGTGCCCGTGCGGTGCGCACCGAACTGCTGATCATCATCGTGGCGCAGGCTGGCTTCCGTCCGCCATGCGCCGAAAGACCCTACGTATTGCGCGAACACCCCCGTGTCGTGTCGCCGGGTGACATCAAAGGGTGTGGTACTGCCGACTTTGTCATTCAGATAGTCCACACCCAGGCTCAGCAGATTCGAGCCGCTGAAGCGGTAGTCGAATTGTCCGCTGGCGCTGTCGCGGGTGGTATTGAAATCACCCTGAAAAGTGTCTTGCGTCCCGGCGCGCAGAAAGTCGTCCGAGCGATCCCACGCCCGCGCCGCGCGAAGCGTCAGAGTGCCATTGCCGCCCAGCTTCTGGTTACCGGTGAGGCCCGCAACCTGCTGCAGGATCGCGCTGCGATTGGCAAATGATCCGTCGTACTCCACCCGGCTGGCAGCGCGCAGGAAGTTGGCCTCCAGCGAAGAACCGTCACCACTGGCCGCGCCGGCGCGCGCACTGACGGATCGGTAGCGATAGCCATCACGATCCGGCTCTTCCGTGAAGCAGCCTGCGAACAGCGTGCTGCTGCCGCGACATGCGTCGAAACCATCGATCGATTGAGCGCTGCCCTGCACATTGAACCAGTGGTGGGAATCGCCGGCGCCCAGCGACGCAGCCGCCTGACGCGTGCCGAAACTGCCGCCGCTGACACTGAACTCCGGCTGCACACCCGCGCCGCCGCGCCGCGTGAAGACCTGCAGCACGCCGCCGACGGCTTCGGAGCCGTACAAGCTGGAACGGGGGCCGCGCACGAATTCAATGCGATCCACCTGCTCGATGGGCAGGTTCTGCAACGCTGCGGTTCCTGCTGTGGCCGAGCCGATGCGTACGCCATCCACCAGGACCAGCAGATGATCGGCATCGGTGCCGCGCGCGAAGAACGAGGTGAGCTTGCCGGCGCCGCCACTGTTACCGACAGCCATGCCATTGGTCCCCTGCAGCAGTTCTTCGATCGAGCGTACCTGCAGCTGTTCGATCTGCTCGCGCGTGAAGACGGTGACAGCTGCGAGTGTGTCATCCACCTCCTGGGGGGTTCGCGTCGCGGTGATGATGACCTCGTCCAGATCGCGGGCGGCCAGCGCCACCGGCGCGATCCCGACCACGGCAATGCCGCACAACACACGAAAACGCATGACGATGCTCTCCCTGTCGTGCGTCCCCGCACGGATGGTGATGGAAACGATACGTGCGAAGGCCGGTCTCCGGACTCATGAGCTGGCTGAGTGTTTCAGCCGGTTCTGCGCATGCCTTCCCGGGTTTTGGGCCCAGTGGCCACCAGCCGCAGATCTGCCTGCGGCTGACGCGCGCCGAATCAACTCATCTACCGTTGCGGGGGCAGTGCCGGCATGGCGATGACTCGCGCACCGGCTTCCCGTTTCAACCTCCCGCGTTACCGCGGGAAGTCACCTTCGACGGTCTAGGCTACGGAGGGATGTTGGCTGAAGTCAACGCCTGTTCGACCGTCGCCCGGGAGAAAGTGACTATAGTCCGCGGAGTGACCGATTCCGATCCGTCAGAAGACCGCGAGCGCAACGGGCGCGACAAGCCGGCCCAGGTGTTGGAGTTCTTCGACGTGAGGCCTGGCATGCGTGTTCTCGACCTCAACGCAGCCACTGGCTATTACGCCGAACTGCTCGCGCGGAGCGTGGGTCCGCAGGGCCATGTGATCGCCCACAACCATCCGGGCGCGGTGGCCATGCTCGGCGATGCCATGTCACGACGCTGCGGTGATGGCCGCCTGGCCAATGTGGAACCGCTGCTCGCCCGGCACAACGAGATGCACCTGCCGCCGCAGAGTCTGGACGTGGTCCTGATGTCGATGGTCTATCACGACACGTACTGGTATCAGAAAGGCGTGGACTGGGGTCCGGTGGATCGGCAGTCGCTGCTGAAGGATCTGTACGAAGCACTGCGACCCGGTGGCGTCATCGGCGTCATCGACCATGTCGCCATCGGCGGCAGCGATCCGGAAATCTCAGTGATGGCCTTGCATCGCATCGACCCCAGGGTCGTGCGCCGTGACTTCCTCGGCGCCGGCTTCATGCTGGAAGCCCGGAGCGATCTGCTGCGCAACCCTGCCGACGACCACACCCGCGGCGTCTTCGATCCCGTCATTCAGGGGCACACGGACCGCTTCGTGATGCGCTTCCGCAAGCCACGCTGATTTAGGGTTGCTCAGCCACCGGCTCCGACGCAGCAGCCCGTCTGCGATTGAACAGGCGGGAGAACCTGCGCTTGGTCCAATGCTCACCGTCATCGAACAGCGTGTAGATCACCGGCACCACGAACAGCGACAGCACGGTGGAGGCAATCAGTCCGCCGATCACCGCCGCACCCATGGGCCGGCTGAAGCCGGTATCGCCGGACAGGCCCAGCGTCATCGGCAACATGCCGGCCGCCATCGCAATGGTGGTCATGATGATGGGCCGGGCGCGCTTGGAGCAGGCATCGATCAACGCCTCGGCACGCGATAGTCCATGCTCGCGCCGCGCCATCACGGCGTATTCCACCAGCAGGATGGAGTTCTTGGTGACGATGCCCATCAGTGCCAGCGTGCCCATCAGTGCCGGCAGTGACAGTTCCAGATGGAAGACGAACAACGCGATGATGGCGCCGCCGATCGACGGCGGCAGCGCCGAGAGAATGGTGATGGGCTGCACCACATCGTGGAACAGCAGCACCAGCAGCGCATAGATGCAGAAGATGCCGATCACCATCGCGACGGCAAAGCCCGAGAAGATGTCGTTCATGATCTCGGTGTCGCCAGCCTCGACGGTATGCACACCGGGCGGCAGGTTCTTCATCGTCGGCAATTCATCGACTTTCTTGGTCGCGTCTCCCAGCGCCATGTCGCCGCGTTCGGCGCTGATGGTGATGTTGCGGCTGCGGTTGTAGCGCGTGATCTGCGCGGGACCCGCGCCGAAGCTGATATCCGCCACATTGACCAGTGGCACCGGTCCATTGCGCGATGGCACATTTAGCAGCCTGATCTGGTCGATGTCGGCGCGTGCTGAATCCTTCAGCCGCACGCGGATCGGAATCTGCCGGTCGGGCAAGTTCAGCTTGGCCAGATTGTTGGTGATGTCACCGCTGGTGGCGATGCGCGTGGCCTGGCTGATGGCCGCCGTGGTCACGCCCAGGTCCGCCGCGCGATCAGGCCGCGGCCTGATCACCAGTTCCGGCTGCACCAGGCTCGCACTGGTGGTGACATTGCTGATGCCCGGCACCTCGCGCAGTTCGCGTTCCACCTGCGCCGCCGCCGCGGTGAGCACATTAGAGTCATCGGCGGTCAGCTCGATCTGCAACGGGCCGCTGCCCGGATTGCCGCCACCGGCATTGCTGATGCGCACGCCGGGGATGTCGCGCGTCGCTTCGAGAACGGCGGCCTGCATATCCTGCTGGCTGCGTTCCCTCTGCTTGGCATCCACTAGCGTGATGAAGGCATTGCCACCGGTGGGACCGATGACGGTGAAGTAATGCTCCACCTCCTTGAACTGCCCCACGCGCCGGCGCACTTCCTCGGAAGCCGCCTGCGCTTCTTCCAGCCGCGAACCCGGCGGCAGCGACATGTTGATGTTGACGAAGCCGAAATCCTGCGCCGGCACGAAGCCGGTGGGCAGCGTCTTGGCCAGTGCAAAGGACGCGAGCATGCCCAGCGTCGACACTCCGATGGTCTTCCAGCGGTTGTCCAGCGCCCAGCGCACCTTGCCCAGGTACCAGCTCTTGAACCGACCGGCCTCATCATGGGCGTGCGACGCGGCGCGCATGTATTTGGAGGCCATCATCGGCGTCAGCGTGCGCGCCACCAGCAGCGAGAACAGCACGGCGATGGCTGCGGTGAATCCGAAAGGCTTGAAGAACTCGCCCGGTATGCCGCCCATGAACGACACCGGTATGAACACCGCGCACAGCGTCAGCGACGTGGCCACCACGGCGAGACCGATCTCGATGGCCGCATCGGTGGCCGCCTGCAGCGGCGGCTTGCCCATGCGCAGATGCCGCACGATGTTCTCCACCTCGACGATGGCGTCATCCACCAGCATGCCCACCACCAGCATCAGCGCCAGCATGGTCAGCGAATTCATCGAGAACCCGAACAGGTGCAGCGCCGCGAAGGTGGGGATGATGGCCAGCGGCAGCGCCACCGCCGAGATCAGCGTGGCGCGTATGTCACGCAGGAACAGCCAAACCACGATCACCGCCAGCAGCGCGCCCTCCACCAGCATGGTCATGGAGTTGCGGAAACTCTGCCGTACGAGTCGATCCTGGATGTTGTTGATCTCGACGATCTTGATGCCGGGGTAACGCTGTCGCAGCTCCTTCACCGCATTGCGCGCACCATCGGCCACCTCTACCGCGCCTTCGCCCCAGGCACGCTGCACGCGAAAGCCGATCACCGACTTGCCATCGAGCAGTGCCAATTGCCGCACCT
Source organism: Steroidobacteraceae bacterium (assembly GCA_035571575.1). GTDB lineage: Bacteria > Pseudomonadota > Gammaproteobacteria > Steroidobacterales > Steroidobacteraceae > ZC4RG30. The sequence goes on from DATNCK010000213.1 coordinate 14,281, forward strand.
CGGCAGCCTGGTCGCGCACATCGGCGACGGAATCGAGCCGGGTATGCTGGCCACCCGAGAAGGCGATCGGCAATGCGGCCAGTTCCTGCACCGAGCTGATGGTGCCCAGCGTGCGCACGCTCTGCTCCTGCGCACCGATGCGGGTCTCGCCGCCCGGCAATTCCACCTGCGTACGCAGCAGCTGGCTGGAGACATCGCCCGCGGTGATTCCCAGCGCGGCCATGCGATCCGGATCCAGGTCGACGCGCACTTCGCGCGTCACGCCACCTATGCGCGACACGCCGCCCACGCCGGGCACGCCGCTCAGGAAACGCATGACGTTCAGGTCCACGAACCACGACAGTTCCGTATCGGTCAGGTTGTCGGAGCTGACGGCGAAGGTGAGCACGGGATCGCCCGCCGAAGTGGCGCGACCGATGTACGGCTCCGTGGCATCGAGCGGCAGGTCGGGACGGATGCGCGACACGGCGTCGCGCACATCATCCAGCGACTGCTGGATGTCGGCATTGAACTCGAACTCGATCACCGTCTGCGAATTGCCGGTGCTGACGTTCGAACTCATGTGCTTGACGCCGATGATGTTCGAGACCGCGTCCTCGACCTTGCGCGTGACCTCGGTTTCCATCTGCGAGGGCGGCGTACCCGCGTACCCCACGTTCACGAAGATGAATGGGAAGGCGATGTCGGGTTCGTCCTGCACGGGCAGCCGCGGAAAGCTGAACAGGCCACCCAGCACCAGCGCGATGAACATCATGATCACCGGAACGGGGTTGCGGATGGACCACGTTACAAAGTTCATGGAGAGTTCCGGTGGAGCGGCGCGGGGAGGACGGGCATTGTAACGCAGCAGGGCTGTTTTCCCGGCTACCGAAGCAACCGTCCGCCGGCACGGCGGATACTTACAGTCAATTGTGACGGCAACGGTCAGCGCCCGTTCAGCTGTGGCGTTGATAATTGCAGCATAGGATTACTTCGTGCCGCTAAAGGAGGCCCCATGAATCCGTCCGCTATCCGTATCGCCCCCCGCTTGCTGGGGCTGGCCGCCGGCGCGTGGCTGGCTGCCTCTGGTGCATGGGCCGCCGATGCGCCCCCTGCCGCCGGCCTGCAGAAAGAAGAGGCGTCCATTCCTTTCGTCAACCACCGCAATATCCGCGACTGGCAGGCCGACAAGGATCAGGGCCTGTGGATTCAGGACGAACGCCGCAACTGGTACTACGCCAAGCTGCTGGGACCTTGCATCAACCTGGATTGGGCACTCAGCGTGGGCTTCGAGACGGGCGGCGCGTCCGCCACGCTCGACAAGTTCAGTGCCGTGGTCGTGCCCGATGAAGGTTTCTCGCGCGGCAATCACCAGCGCTGCCAGTTCACCAGCCTCACCCGCAGCGATCCGCCACCGCCCAAGCAGAAGTCCAAGCAGAAAGGCGTGAACAAGGAAGCGGTCAAAGACCAGAAGCAGCCCTACAGCATCTAGGCAAGCTCAATGGCTGCATCAGCACCGCCACACACTCCGGGCGTGGCGGTGCTGATGCCTACTTGCTGCCCTTGATGCGTACCGGTGCAGTGAATCTCGAGTGGATGTCGCGACTCATTTCGCCGGCACCAGCTTCACGATCCGGCTGCCTGACTGGTGCTCCAGCAGCAGATAGATTTCGCCACTCACGCCGGTTGCAACGTCGCGGATACGACCCAGGCCAGAAATCAGCGTCTCGCGATGCACGGCCTTGTCGCCCTTGATCACGACGCGATACAGCTCAGTGGCTTTCAGCGTGCCCACGATCAGATTGCCGCGCCATTTCCTGAATGCGGCGCCGTCATAGACGACAAGGCTCGACACTGCTGGCGCGGGCGTGAGATCCACCACGGGCTGCACGATGTCCTTCATGTCGAAGCTGATGCCCAGCTCCTTGCCGTAGTCGACCGGAATGCCTTCGTAGCGCAGGCCTTTTGAAGTCAGCGGCCAGCCGTAGTTCTTTCCCGGCTGCAGCAGATTCACCTCATCGCCGCCGCGCTGACCCATTTCCGTGCCCCAAAGCCGGCCGATCTTGCGATCGAATTCCAGGCCCTCGGGGCTGCGATGTCCGTAAGTCCAGATCGCGGGCACCGCACCGGCAGTCTTCACGAAGGGATTGTCAGCAGGAATGCTGCCGTCGTCGTTGACGCGCAGGATCTTGCCGTATGGCATTTTCAGATCCTGCACACCGACCTGCTCACCCATGCCCTTGATGCCGATGCTCAGGAACACGTGGCCCTTGCCGTCGAAGGTGATGCGCCCGCCAGCGGCCATGTCGACCATGCCGGTGTAGTTCGCGTAGTCCGTGCGCCAGATGGACTGCTGATCCACCCATTCACCGTTCTTGATGCGGCCGCGCACCAGCACCACCATCGACACTGGCCGCTTCGATTTGATCGCGGCTTCGTTGCAGTCGCCGCAACGCTCGGTGTACGAGAGATAGATCCAGCCATTCTTCGCATAGTCTGGATGCGGGGCAACATCGAGCAGATAGCCCATGCCGTACACCAGCAGGATGCCCGGCACCTGGAAGCCATCATCGAACACCTTGGGCGTGCCGCGGATGGGCTCCGACACCTTGCCGTCTGCAGACACGACGCGCAGGCCGCGGGTCTTCTCCGTCAGCAGCAGGCTGCCGTCGGGCAGCGATGCAATGGAGTAAGGCAGCGGCGCCAGGCCCGTAGCCACCGTCTCGATGCGGAACGACTGCGCTTCGCTCCTGATCACGCCTTCCGGAACCGCGGCGGGTGCGGCAATCTTGAAATCCGTGTAGGAGAAGTTCGCGCGCTTCTCCGCGATGAGCGTGGCCAGTCTCTTGATCGTGACCGCATCCATGGTGGCGGAATATCCAGGCATCCTTCCCTGCGGGAAGCCATCCGCGATGCTCTTCTGCAGCGCTTCCATCGTGTCTCCGTGGGCCAGCGCCCTGCCCACCAGCGGCACTCCCGGGCCCGCGCCCTCGAGATTCGCGCCATGGCAGGCCACGCAGTTTTCAACGTATGGCGTGGTGAAGGGATCGGGCGGCGGCGCCGGTTGAGCCGCAAAAACCGCGGTCGGCAATATCGTCAGGGCGAGCAGGGCCAGTGCCGGAGCCGGGCTCCGGTCGATCAAGGTATTCATGTGTACTCCGTGAGGTTTAGTTGTAGCCCGCGCGCTCAGGCGCGGGTCGAGCAGTGGCAGTCATCACAGACTCCGCAGGTGGTCCCGGCGACGGGACAGAGCAAACAGGGCCAAAGCGGTCGATAGCGCGATCACCGCCAATTCACCGGCAATCGCCCACAGCGCGAATGGCGTCCAGACGATGTGCGGCGAATGCAGCGGCCGGGTCACTTCAGGCTGATTAAGAGTGACCATGAAAAGGCTGAAACAGATGTTCGAGATGAGGATGACGAGGCCCGCCAGCACTTCCGAGGCGACCACGAACAGCCATACCAGCACAAAGCTGAACAAGGCCATGACGAAAAGCTGCAACACCAGACCGTAGACGAACATGCCGCGATCTGCCGCTGCGTAAGGCATGAAGTAGCCCGCCAGCCCGATTGCGGTAAGCACACTCCAGGGAATGCCGTAGCCCACGTAACCTGACACCAGCTTGGCCAGGTCGTACTTGAAGCCGGAGATGGGCAGGCTCAGCGCGAACAGGTTCGACTGCTCCTTGCGCTCGGTGAGCAGGCTGTACATCGCGATGAAGATGCCGCCGGCTACATTCGCCGTGAGGAACAGGATGCCGCCGATGGCGAAGCCGATCCTGCCGAATCGCATCCCGACCAGCGCGGCCAGACCCACCGCCACGGTGATGATCATGAAGCCGCGCAGCACGTAAATATCCTTGCGCACCAGCGCCCAGAACACCGAGGACTTCATGACTGCACCTCCGCGCGGCTGCGCATCACGCTGGCCACGAATATTTCCTCCAGCGACATCCGCTGCACATCGGTGATGCGCGCACCACTGGCCTGCAGCACGGCGTCCAGCGCCGGCTCGTAACGATCTGTGGTCAACGTGGCCAGCTGTTCGCCCAGCGTCAGGTTCACTACATCCTTCAGCCGTGGCAGCGTCACACCGGACGGTACGTCCAGCGAGATGCGCCTCCAGCGATCGAGGAAACTCTCCTTGTCGCGCGCATCCACCAGCCGGCCGCGATCGATGAAGGCGATCTGGTCGCAGATGCGTTCCACATCCAGCGTGTTGTGCGAGGAGAAGAGAATGGACCGCGACTCATCGCGCACGATCTGCATCAGCTCGGTGAGCAGTTCATGTCGCGCCACTGGATCAAGACCGGAGGTCGGCTCATCCAGAATCAGCAGTCGCGGTCGGCGCGCCAGTGCCAGCAGCAGCATGGACTTGATGTGTTCACCGCGCGACAGGCCCTTCACGCCCTGCTCCGCACGCAGGTTGAAATGCTTCAGCAGCGTGCGCGCATAGGCCTCATCCCACTCGGGGTAGATCGAAGCCACGAAGCGCATGTGCCAGGCCAGTGTGGCGCCACTGAACAACCGCATGTCGTCGGACACAAAGGCGACACCCGCCTTGGCCGCGGCAACCTGCTCCGGCACCCGATGACCGAGCACCTCGATGCTGCCGGTCTCCGCCGTCATCAATCCCATCAACAGCCGGATGGTGGTGCTCTTGCCGGCGCCGTTCGGACCGACCAGTCCCAGGATCTGCCCCAGGGGCAGTTCAAGGCTCAGGTTCTCGAGCTTGAAGTAGCGGAATGCCTTGCTGACACCACGCAGTGCAAACGCCTGCGGTGAAACCTGCTGAGTCATGATCTTCCCTGTGAGTCTTCGCGGCGCAGTTCGCGCAGCCGTTCGACGAGTTGGTCTTCAGTGAGGTGCAGCAGCGCCGCGGCACTCAGGGCCGAGCGCAGATGCTGGGTGAGCTCCTGCTCCTTGAGCGAGTCCCCCAGCTGAGCGTTGTCGGCGACGAAGGAGCCCCGCCCCTGCCGCGTCTGGATCACGCCTTCCAGTTCCAGCTCCAGGTAGGCGCGCTTGATCGTGATGACACTGACGCGGATGTCGGAGGCGAGCTGGCGGATGGAGGGGATCTCATCGCCGGGCTTCAACGCCCCCACGGCGATCCGGTGCCGCAGCTGGTCCTTGACCTGCTGGTACAGCGGACGAGGGTCCGTCTGGGAGATCACAAAGGCACTGTGCATGTCTGTATTCACGGTATACACAGTATGCACAGGGAAAATGACTGTCAACCGCCATTTCGGCCGCAAGCCATCTGTTGTGCTATAAGGCCATGAATTTTAAAGATTTATATTTCCTGGAGCCATCCATGTCCAACCGCGTCGTTCGCATCCATCGCATTGGTGGTCCTGAAGTACTCACCCTGGAGAGCCAGCCGACCGCTGATCCAGGACCCGGCGAGGCCCGCGTGCGGATCGAAGCCATTGGCCTGAATCGCTCCGAGGCGGCCTTCCGCGGCGGCCTCTACCTCGTGGCGCCCAAACTGCCGTCCCCCATGGGTTACGAAGCCTGCGGTGTGATTGATGCGTTGGGCAGCGGAGTGACTGGCTTCGCGCCCGGTGATCGCGTGTGCGTTCTGCCGAACTTCCGGCTCGGTGAATACGGCGTCTATGCCGACCGCGCCATCGTGCCGGCAAAAAGCCTCATCGCGCCGCCGCCGAATCTCTCCAGCATCGAGGCCGCTTCGGTGTGGATGCAGTACTTCACCGCTTACGGCATCGTGCAGGCCGGTCGCGCAACGCTGGGCGACTACGTGCTGATTCCGGCGGCTTCGAGCAGCGTCGGTCTTGCGGCCATCCAACTCGCGAACTGGATCGGCGCAGAACCGATCGCGATGACGCGCACCAGTGCGAAGGTCGCGGCACTGCGCGCGCACGGCGCGCGTCACGTCATCGCCAGCAGCGAGGTGGATGTGGCGGCTGAAGTGATGCGTATCACTGGTGGAAAGGGCGCACGCGTTGTGTTCGATCCAGTTGGCGGCCCCTTCGTCGAGACGCTGGCCAAAGCCATGGCCGATGAAGGCATCCTGATCATCTACGGCAGCCTGAGCGGCCAGCCCACGCCGTATCCGCACTGGTCCGCGGCGGTAAAAGGCCTGTCACTGCGCGGCTGGGTGGTGTCGCAGGTGTGGAATCATCCGCAGCGCTTCGAGCAGGTGAAGGATCTGATCCTGCGCGGCCTCGCCGGCGGTGAACTCAAGCCCGTGGTGGCGAAGACCTTCGCGCTCGATGACATCGTCGAGGCACATCGCTACCTGGAATCGAATCAGCAGTTCGGCAAAATCGTTGTCACCACGAACTGATCAGAACCGCTGCTCGGCATACACCTCGGTGAGCTTCAGCAGCCCCACCGTAGTGGCGAGACTGCCGGTGATGATGACCTTCAGTCGCGCACGCAGCTCGTCGTACACGGTCTCGATGCGCAGCGGCGTATCCGACACCTTGTCGCGGCCCTTGATGGCGCCACCGAGGCCGTTCATCACGCGCATGGCGTCATCGCGCGAGATGGCATCGATCTGCACCACGGTGGAAGCTTCGCTGTGACGGGTGAGACGCGCTGGCTCCGCGGCCGGCACGGGCGCGCCCGTCAGTTGCGCCAGGTCCGCTGCGGAGATGCGGTACTGCTTGCCGATGCGCGTGCCCTTCAGCAATCCCTCGTGCAGATATCGCCGCACGGTCCTTACGTGGACCCCCAGGGCCGAAGCCACCTGCTCGACGGACAGCAAACCCAGCGCATCAGTGGTCATAACGATCCTATAAGATCCTATTATCAGGACAATAGGGTACTTTAGGTAACTATGGATTACTAGTTCCAACGG
>DATNCK010000214.1:0-7049 GCA_035571575.1 Steroidobacteraceae bacterium
TGAATCCACCACCATCGACAGCGGATGCGAAGGTGATCGAGCACGGCAAGGATATGTACAACAGGTTCTGTTCCGTATGTCATGGCACTGACGGCGTGCAGACACGCGGTACTTTCCCGAACCTGATGGTCACGCCGCTGCTGCATTCACAGGAAGGATTTGATCAAGTGGTGCTGCAGGGCGCCCGCGTGGAGAAGGGCATGGCCAACTTCTCCAAGGATCTGCAGCCAGCTGATTCCGCTGCAGTGCGTGAGTACCTGATCTCGCGTGCGAACGTTTTGAAGGCGCTGCCGCAGACAACGCCACCGCCGCCTGCCACCGGCAATCAGCATCAGGCGAACTGAAGACACGCGCGGGATTTCGAGCCCCCGCGTTTCGAAACATCGCGCCCGGCCGGCATGGCCGGGCGTTTTCGTTTGGCGCTGGAAAAAGCGCGAAATTGGGCTCTTTGCCGCGGGCAGTGTTTGCCCCGGGCACACTCTTGCGCATCGCAATAACGCACGTTTAGTTGCCTAGGCTGGCTGCCTGCTTTTTGCGTGCTAGACTCGCCGCCCTTAGAAGCCGGCCACCGGCCCATCGAATTCGTTTCTACACAAGCCAATACACAGAGGTTCGGAGCAATGAGCAATCTGGAAAGCGTGCTGAAGGCCGCTGGCAACACCGTCGACCATCTGCGCAATTCAAAGATCGGTGCCTATGTGTACCCGGTCGTTGCGCCTGAGTTTTCAAACTGGCGTGACGAGCAGGCCGCGTGGCGCAACGCCGCCGTGCTGTTCGATCAGACGCACCACATGGTCGACCTGTTCATCGAAGGCCCGGACGCGATGAAGCTCATCGAGAGCCTCGCCATCAACACCATGAAGAACTGGCAGCCGAACAAGGCCAAGCAGTTCGTTGCGTGCTCGTACTCCGGTCACGTGATCGGCGACAACATCCTGTTCTATCTCGCTCCGAACAGCTTCGTGATGGTCGGCCGCGCGCCTTCCGTGAACTGGGTGCAGTTCCACGCGCAGACCGGCGGCTTCAACGTGAAGACCACGTATGACGACCGTTCGCCCTCGCGTCCGAACGGCCACGCCGTCAACCGCAAGTACTACCGCTTCCAGATCCAGGGACCGAAGGCCAAGTACGTCATCGACAAGTTGAACGGCTCGCCGCTGCCGGAACTGAAGTTCTTCAACATGGCCGAGATGAACATCAAGGGCCGCAAGGTCCGCACGCTGCGCCATGGCATGGCTGGCGAGCCGGGTGTGGAAATCTGGGGTCCGTACGCCGAGCGCGAAGAGATCGCCGCCGAGATCCTGTCGGTGGGCAAGGAATTCGGCATCGTCCCGGTGGGTTCGCGCGCCTATGCCACGAACACGCTGGAGTCGGGCTGGGTGCCGTCGCCGCTGCCGGCCGTGTACACCGACGAGCGCATGAAGAAGTACCGCGAGTGGCTGCCGGCCAACTCGTACGAGGCAGCTGGTGCCATCGGCGGTTCCTTCGTCTCGAAGAACATCGAGGACTACTACCTCACGCCTTACGAAATCGGCTACGGCCCGTTCGTGAAGTTCGACCATGACTTCATCGGCCGCGAAGCGCTGGAGAAGATGAATGGTGGCAAGGGTGGCCGTCGCAAGGTCACGCTGGCCTGGAACGGCGAAGACGTGGCGCGCGTGCAGAACTCGATGCTGCAGAAGGGCGATCACTTCAAGTACATCGAAATGCCGCTGTCGAACTACGCCAACAGCAACTACGACCAGCTCACCGCCAACGGCAAGACGGTCGGCCTGTCGCTGTTCTCGGGCTACAGCTACAACGAGCGTTCGTTCCTGTCGCTGGCCACCGTCGACGAAGACGTGGCGATCGGCAACGAGGTGGTGCTGCACTGGGGCGAGCCGAACGGTGGTTCGGGCAAGACCACAGTCGAGCGTCACACGCAGACGGAAATCCGCGCCATCGTGTCGCCGGTGCCGTACGCGGTCACCGCCCGCCAGAGCTATGCCGAAGGCTGGCGCACGGGCAAGAAGTAACGCAGGTTATTTCTGTGCATCGCCTGCGGGTTGATGCGTGATGAAAAAGGGCGGTTCACACCGCCCTTTTTCTTTGCAGGACCTTGTTTCCGCCAAGACGGCTAAGACAGTTTCTCCGCGGCCTGCGTCGGCGTCGCCGCCTGCGCCATCTCCAGATTCAGCTGCGCGATGATCCGCTGCGTGGCCGCATCCGCCGGCATGCACATCACCACGCGCACCGTGGGATGGCCATCGGGAATGCACGATATGTGTTCGAACGCCACATCCCCGTAGCGGCGATGACGGAATCGATGGATGCCATAGGAACCGGCATTCACATCCGGCGAGCGCCACAGGCCACGGAACAGCTGTGAGTTGCGCTCCAGTCTCTGGATCATGGCTTCAAAGCGGCGATCTGTACCGAAGGCGCTGTAGTCCACCTTGAGCTTGGCCACGATGCGGCGCGCACGCTCCTGTGTATCGGCAGGCGTCTCGTCATAGCCCGAAGTGCCGAACAGCAGTTCCACCAGGTTGCGCTCGCCGGCCTGCAGCAGCGAGTAGTCGCGGAAGATGCGTGTGTTCAGTTCATTCCACGCCAGCACATCCCAGCGCAGGTTGCGCGCAATGGCCGGGATGGTCAGGCCGGTGACCAGTCGCTCGATCTCCGGGGGTACCTCGAAGCGCGGCGCTCCCTGCACCCGCGGGGCGCGCTGCTGCACCAGCGAGAACAGGTAGACGCGTTCGTCGTCGGAAAGCTTGAAGGTCTGGCAGATGCGCTCCAGCACCTCATCCGACACGCGCATGTCCCGCCCCTGCTCCAGCCAGGTGTACCAGGCCACGCTGACGCCGGACAGCGCCGCCACATCTTCGCGTCGCAGTCCCGTGGTGCGCCTTCGCTGCGGATCGGGAAGGCCGACGTCGGCAGGTTTGATGCGGGCGCGGCAGCTGCGCAGGAATTCAGCCCGCTGCCGCCCCAAAGGCTGTCTCACCGCAGAGCGGTTATTGGTAACACCACGTTGAGCGATCTGAGCGGTCTCTGCCACCACAATTTCGCCAGTCGAACCCGTCATAACTGCTCCAAAGTCTATGTGGGGTTAGTACTACCACGTTTATCGGCAATAATTAAGGCCTCAGGCAGGTAAACCTCTGGCGATTAAACATGACGCCTTGGTAATGTCTGTTAACAAGTACTAAACAGTTATGTGCAGGCCAAAAACCTGTACTTGGGGGATGAATGCGAAGAGTGCTCGCGCCTTTGCTACTGGTTATGGCCTCGGGGGCCCTGGCCCAGGAAGGTTTTCCTCTCGACGGCACCTGGCGTGGCGAAACCGTGGCCAAGGACGGATCGCATCGGACCATCGTCCTGATCCTCCAGTGGGATGGAAAGCAGATCACCGGCACGATGAATCCCGGTCCCGATGGCACCGATTTCACCAACGGCAAACTGAATCCCGAAGGCTGGAAATTCACGCTCGATGTGAAGACGACCAAGGGCGTGCCCGTTCACTTCGACGGCGCCATCTCGAACCTGGGCAAGTACAACCGCGTGCTGGCGGGCAAGTGGACCGAAGGCGGCAGCTCGTTCGACATCCGCTTCGTGCACGAGTAGCCCACATGAACAAGCTCACACTGAATGCAATTTCCCTGGTGCTGCTGGCCGCCGGCGGCGTGACGATGGCTGCAGCGCCAGCGGCGCCGCGCTATCCCGACGGCACGGTGCGCTTCGATCGCGTTCCGGGCGAGAAGGGCTACTGGGATGGCCCCACCACCACCAGCCTGGTGGAAAAAGGCGCGAAAGTGGAATTCGACGCCAGCGGCAAGCTGAAGAACATCGCCGATGCCGCGAAAGTGGCGCCATTCCAGCCCTGGGCGCTGGCGTTGTACAAATTCCGCCAGCAGAACAATTTCATCGACGATCCGCTGAAGGTCTGCATCGGCCCGGGTAATCCGCGGCAGATGATGACGCCCGGCGGCGTGCGCTTCATCCAGGACAAGAACTACAAGCGCATGTACATGATCTTCGGTGGCGGCAATCGCAACTGGCGCACCATCTATATGGATGGCCGCGATCCGCCCGTGGCCGAAGAAGTCACCGCCACCTTCCTGGGCCTGGCGGTCGGCAAGTGGGAAGGCGACACGCTGGTGGCCACTTCCACCGGCTTCAACACACGCTTCTGGATGTCCAATGGCGGCCTGCCGCATACCGAGGCGCTGACGCTGACTGAACGGTTCAAGCGTGTATCGAAGGAAACGCTCGAATACGAGGTCACCATCGACGATCCGCGCACTTATACCCGCCCGTGGAAGGCGGCTTGGACTCTGCACTGGACCCCTGGCGACATCCAGGAACAATTCTGCGAAACCGGCCGTGAATAGGAGAGCGACGATGTCTGCATCAATCATCAGCCGAGCTGCAAAAACCCTGCTGGCCACCGTGGCCCTGGTGTGCGCCGCATCGAGCCAGGCGCATCACTCTTTTGCAGCGCAATACGATTCGAACAAGCCCTACAACCTGACTGGCGTGGTCACCAAGGTCGAATGGACCAACCCGCATGTCTACATCTATGTCGATGTCACCGACGAGAAGAGCAAGAAGGTCAGTCCCTGGGCCTTTGAAATGGGCCCTCCGCACATGCTGCAGAAGGCCGGCTGGAAGCGCAACGAGCTGAAGATCGGCGAAACCGTCACCGTGGACGGCTGGCTGGCCCGCGACGGCAGCAACAGCGGCAACGCACGTCGTGTCACGCGCAAGAGCACGGGCCAGGTACTGGGCGCGGCTACTTCCAACAGCCAGCAGACATTGGGCAGCGGTCAGGGAACCAATCAGGCCGCGCAGTAACCCAAGGAACATCCATGAAGAAGATTGCCCTCGGTACGATTGCGCTGGGACTGGTTGCGGGTGTTGCCGTGCATGGCCAGCAGGCCGCGCCGCAGCAAGGCGCCGCGCCAGCCGGCCGGCCTGCGCCGCCCCCAGCGGCCCCCGCGCCGCGCTGGCCCGATGGGCGCATCAGCTTCAGCGGAGGACCGAAGGATGTCGGCAACTGGGACGGCCCGGCCGACGCCAGCATGTTCTTCGAGATGACCAACGGCAAAGAGGTGCGACCGCGCTCCAGCCTGCCGACCAATCCCTCGTTGAAGGATGTGCCCTTCAAGCCCGAGTTCAAGGAGATCTACCTGAAGCGCCATGCCGCGCTGCAGGCCGACGATCCACACACGCGCTGCAAGCCCTCGGGCGGTCCGCGCATGTTCCATACACCGTATGGCATCGAGATCGTCGATTCGCCCGAAACGCAGGAAGTGTTCGTGCTGGCTGTCGGCGCGCCGCACAGCTGGCGCGTCATCTACATGGATGGCCGCGAGCATCCGAAGGATCTGAAGCCCAGCTGGTATGGCCACTCGGTGGGCAAGTGGGAAGGCGACACGCTGGTGGTCGATTCGCTGGGCTACAACGCCCGCGCCTGGCTGACGCGCGAGGGCGTGCCCTACACGCCGCAGCTGCATCTCACCGAACGCATCTCTCGCCCGAATCACAACACGCTGCGCTATGAAGCCGTGGTCGATGATCCGGGCGCGTACACCGCCAAGTGGGGCGGTGGCTGGAACCTGCGCTGGGGCGAAGGCAATGAGCCCTTCGACTACCTGTGCCAGGAAAACAATCGCGATCCAGGTCGCATGACTGGACCGAAGGACAAGCAATAGCGCTTCACGCGCTGTGGTGCAGGCAAGATGAGTGGCAACTGGTCAAAGTCCCTGAGTGATGTTTCCCGCGGCCTGGTCGTGCTCGCGGGTATCACCATTTTCGCACCAGCCGCTCTTGCCCAGCACGGCAGCCTGGACAGTGGTGCATTGCTGACCAAGTACTGCACCGAATGCCACAACTCCACGGACTTCGCCGGCGGCATTGATCTGGAAGGGACCAATGCCACCACTCTCGCCAACACGCCCGATGTCGGCGAGAAAATGATCAAGCGTCTGCGCGCCGGCATGATGCCGCCGGTGGGCAAGGATCGTCCGGACTACGACACCGTGCAGCGTCTGGCGGAGAATCTCGAGCAGAACATCGACAAGCGCGCCGCTACGCAGCCCGCGCATCTGCCGCCGCCGGGTCTGCATCGTCTGAATCGCACGGAATATTCCAACGCGGTGCGTGATCTGCTGGCGCTGAACATCGACGCTGCCAAGTTCCTGCCTTCCGACGACTCCAGTCACGGCTTCGACAACATGGCGGGCACGCTGACCACGTCGCCGGCGTTGCTGGAGGCGTATCTGTCGGCGGCTGGCAATGTCGCCCGGCTGGCGCTTGGCACCGAAACCGCGCCGACGCTGGCGGTGTTCGATGCGCCCCACGACACCAGCCAGAACGATTACGTCGAGGGCCTTCCCTTCGGCACCCGCGGCGGCATGCTGATCGAGCACGAATTTCCCGCCGACGGCGAATACACGCTGACCGTGAAGGGCATGACCGGTTACTTCACCGCGGTGCTCGGCAATGTGAAGGGCGAAAAACTGGAAGTCACCGTCGACGGCAAGCGCGTCTACCTCTACGACTGGGACAAGGAAATCGCCACCAAGCGCGGCGATGGCGGCAAGACACCGGCGCTGCCGATCAAGGCGGGATTCCATCGCATCGGCGTGGCCTTCCTCGCCACCAGCGATCTGCCTGATACGGGATTGAACCGATCCTTCCAGCGCACGATGAATTCGCCCGGCTCGATCTCCGGTTACACCTTCTATCCGCATGTCGGTCAGGTGTTCGTCGAGGGTCCGTTCAAGGCCACACCGGCCACCGATACGCAAAGCCGACGCCGTATTTTCGAGTGCTATCCGCAGAACGCCAGCGAGGAAGCCGGCTGCGCACGCAAGATCATCACCACGCTGACCACGATGGCCTTCCGTCGTCCGGCCAGCGAGGACGACATCAAGGTCATGACCGGTTTCTATCGCAGCGGTCGTGAGCAGGGCGGCAAATTCGACAGCGGCATCGAAGCGGTGGTGCAGCGCCTCCTCACCGATCCGGATTTCATCTATCGCGCCGAGATCGAGCCGGCCAAGGTG
>DATNCK010000215.1:0-10630 GCA_035571575.1 Steroidobacteraceae bacterium
ACCTGCTGCCGCACATTGTCGACGGTGTCTGGATCATTGACCACGAAGGTGATCTGGATGTCGGGACGCGCCTGCGCGGTGTTGAATGCCAGCGCCGTCTCGTATGGCAGCAGCATGAACTGGTCGAGGTTCTGGCCAAGAATGTCCCCGCGCGGTTCCATCACGCCGATGACCTTGAACCACTCGCGGCCGAGTTGCACGAACTCGCCCTCGGGACGTTCGGGCATTTTCAGATCCTTGCGGATCTTGTCACCCAGCACCACCACGCGCCGACGGCTGTCGTCATCGCTCTTGGTCAGGAAGCGGCCGGTGCGCGGAAACATCTTCTGCACTTCCTGCAGACTGGCCGTGGTCCCGAAGATCTGGCCCGCGGCACTTTGCGAGCCCCAGGTCACCTGACCGGCGGGCACTGGCACCGCCGGCGTGATGTAGGAGATTCCATCAACGCGCGCGCGCAGTTCGTCGAGATCTTCCAGCCGCAGCCGATTGATCTTGCCGCGCAGCCGGTCTTCAAACGGTGTATCGGCCTGCAGGGTCAGCGTGCCGGAGCCCAACCCCTCGAACAGCTGCGTGATGCGGCTGGACATGCCCTGCACCATGGCGATGACGCAGATCACCGAGGCCACGCCGATGATGATGCCCAGCATGGTGAGGAAACTGCGCAGCCGGTGCGAGCGGATGGCGGACAACGCCGAGCGCAGGCATTCCTGGATGGCGTACAGCAGCTTGCGCGAGGCGCCCGCGTCTTCCACCAAGGGTGGCAATGTATCGAGTTTGGCAGCCGGCTCAGACATTACGGTCTTCCGCAATGCGGCCATCGTGCAACCGCACCAGACGCTTGCAGGACGCCGCCACGCCCGGGTCATGCGTCACGACCACCACGGTCTGGCCTTCGGCGTGCAGCTGCTTGAACAGATCCATGATCTCGCGCGCGGTGCGGCTGTCGAGATTGCCGGTGGGCTCATCGGCCAGCAGCAGCTCCGGCTGCCCCACCAGTGCGCGCGCCACGGCCACGCGCTGACGCTGACCACCCGACATTTCATTGGGCCGGTGGCGCATGCGATCGCCCAATCCCACACGCTGCAACGCGCGCTCCGCATGCGCGCGGCGCTGCGCAGGCGCGATGCCGCGATAGATCAGCGGCTGCGCCACATTGTCGACGGCGGTCTGCCGCGGCATCAGGTAGAAATTCTGGAACACGAAGCCGATCTTGCGGTTGCGCACCGAGGCCAGCGCTTCCTCGTCCAGCCCCGCCACTTCCTCACCATCGAGCGTGTAGCGTCCCAGTGTGGGCGTATCGAGGCAGCCGATGATGTTCATCATCGTGGACTTGCCCGATCCCGAGGCTCCGGTGAGCGCCAGGAAATCATTGCGCGCGATGGTCAGCGATACGTCGGTCAACGCCGGATACTCGACGCCGCCGAGCTGGTACAGCTTGGAAATGCCGACGAGTTCGATCACTTGGCAGCCGCCGCCTTCTTCTTTGCCGCCTCATCCTCTCGTTTGCCGTCGGCCGTTTTCTCCGCGGAGGCAACCTCTTTCACGCGCTCGCCATCCTTCAGGAATCGCAGTGTGCGGCCGGAACCAGTGACAACGCGATCGCCCACCGCCACACCCTTGGTGATGGCGATATAGCTGTCATCCGCCACATCGGTTTCGACATTGTGTTTGGAAACCTTGCCGTCCTTGACGACGAACAGGCTGGACTTGCCGGCCTGGTCGCGCTCCTCGGCGTCCTCGTACTTGATGGCCTGCACGGGCACGGCGATCACCGGCTTCGCGTCTTCGGCGCGAGTGGCGATTTCCGCGCGACAGCTCATGCCGGTATGGAACTGCATGTCATTCGAAGCCTTCAGCCGGATCTTCACCGGATAGCTCTTGCCCTGCCCCGCCACCTGCCGCGGCGACACCGCAACGGTCTCCACCACGCCGGCCCAGGCTTTGTCCGGGAATGCGGCTGGCACGATCTGCGCGGTCTGGCCCGGCACCACGCGCGCCACATCCGTTTCGTTGACGTTCACCTCGGCATACATGTTCGAGGTGTCGGCAATGATCATGAGATCGGAGCCCGCGATGCTGGTGACACTGGGCACCGCCGTCTCACCGCTCTTGATGGTGAGCTGGGTCACGCGTCCATTGATCGGCGAGCGCAACTCCGTTTTCGCCAACTGCTCGCGCATCTGCTTCAGTTGCGCCTCGGTCTGCATGGCCTGCTGCAGGGAGCTGCTCAGATCGACCTTCGACTGGTCATGCTGCGAGCGGATCTCGTCATAGGTATTTGCGTCGATGACGCCCGTCTCGCGCAGCTTCTGGTAGCGGGTCCACTTGGTTTCCAGCGTTTCGGAGGCCAGGCGCTGACGATCGATAGCCAGCTTCGATTGCCGCAGCCCGGCTTCCAGCGCATCCACCTGCGCCTGCACGGCGGCGGGATCGAGTCGCAGCAGCAGATCGCCCTGCTTCACCTGGTCGCCCTCCTTGACCCGCAATTCCTTCACGCGCCCCATGACTTCCGAAACCATGCGGATCTCGGTCTGGTAGGTGAGCGTGCCGGAGGCCAGGATGGTGGGCGTGATGACCCGCGTCGCCACGGTCTCCACCTCCACTTCCTTGGCATCGCCGCCGCGGGTCTTTTTCAGCACCACGGGCACTACGAGCACCAGGGCTACCACCGTGATCAGGATGATCTTGCCGCGTCGTGTCATGAGTGCCTCTAGCTCCGCAGTATCACAATGCCGATGATGAGCAGCAGCGGTAGCGTGGCGAACAGCGTGCTGAACAGCCATGAGCGCCCCGACCAGTTCTTCACACCCACCACGGCCAGCGCAAATCCCGCCACGGTCAACAGGCCGAGGTTGCTCCACAGCGAGTAACCCGGCTGATCGGGCTTCAGGTGCAGCAGCAGCTCATTGACCGACAGCGGCTGCAATGCCGTCTGCGGTATCTGTGGTTCGGTGACGCCCGCCAGCACAATGGCGGCTGGCACGATGGCCAGCGCGGCCGGCAGTCCGGTCCAGCAGCTGAAAGCAAACCACTGCTTGTAGCTGCGATCCACACCCATGACCTTGCCGGCCAGCGTGTAGTACAGCGCTTCCAGCAGCCGCAGGATGATCAGGAAGATTATCGTCGATACCACGGTCTGGCCGATCAAGGCGCCTCGCGTGCTGCGATCGATCATTTCCTGGATGCGCGCTTCCGGCATGCCGCGCGTCAGGGGATTGTTGCGCAGTGACTGATCGATCAACCACGGCACATCCACGACGCTGCAATACCAGGCTGAAATGGCGACCGTGCACACCAGCACCAGAAGAAACGGGAAAAGGAACCGCGGTCGCTGCGCGATTTCGTCAAAGGCCTTGCGCGGCTCGAACAGCAGCGCGGACATCAGGCTGAAATTGTTCATTGGTACCCATCCCCAAGACTGGACCCAAGCGGTTCCAGGTCCGGGCGATAGTCTGCCGTGCCGGCGGTTTATTACATCGGGCATCCCGCGCCGCGCCATTGTAAGAACAATGCCGCCTGCCGGACTATCGCTGTCCATGACCGATAACGCCCGTGAATCGCGCTTCCTGGCCCTGCTGAACGCGAATCTGCCAGCGCTGGGCCGCCTGGCGGGCAGCTACGCCGGCCACACGGGCGAGCGCGACGATCTGTTGCAGGAGATTGCCCTGGCGTTATGGCAGGCCCTGCCGCGCTTTCGCGGCGAGTGCTCTGAACGCACCTTCCTGTTCCGCATAGCGCACAACCGCTGCATCAATCACATCGCCCGGCGCCGGCCGATGGATTCGCTGCAGGCGCTCGAGCTCGACCCTGCGGACGACACCCGGCCGATCGAAGTGACGCTGAGCCAGGCTCAGGATTCAGAGCGGCTTTCGGGTGCCGTGCGCCGTCTGCCAGTGATCCAGCGCCAGGTCATCGTGCTGGCGCTGGAAGACATGGATTACCAGGAGATTGCTGCCGTGCTGGGAATTTCCGAAGTGAATGTGGGCGTGCGCCTGAACCGCGCGCGTACCGCGCTGAAGAAACTGATGGGAGAAGACCCATGAATGCCATTCCTGAATTGAGCGATCTGCGCCGACAGTGGCAGACACAACCGGCGCCCGCGGCCGATGTGGCTGCGCTGCGCCAGCGCGTTGCCATCGACACGCGTACGCACACGCGCACGCTGATGGTGGTGGCCATAGGCACCGCGCTGGTCATTGCCGCGACGATCGTGAAGGCGCTGCGCAGCGACGAACCGGGAGCCTGGTTCGGTGTGCTGTTCACGGCCACCTATGCACTGCTGGTGTGGCTGGTGGCGATGTGGCTGTCGCGTGGCACCTGGCGGCCACGCGATGAATCCATCGCGGCGCATCTGGATGTCTCCATCCGGCGATGTCGATCGGTGATCGTCGCGGCACCGGTGGGAATTGTGCTCTACGCCGCCGGACTCATCGGCTCACTGGCCTGGCGGCAGCGACTGCTGGGCGTGGAATGGCAACAGCTGCTTGAAACACCTTCGATGATCATCGCCGGCTGGATCGGTGGCCCGGCCTATGCCATCGGCATGCTTGTCAATGCGCATCTGCAGCGCCGACGACTGGCCTTCCTCGAAAGGCTGCGGCAGCAGCTCGGCGAGGGCTAGAGCGCAGGCTTCAGCGCTTGCGGGCAGGTGCCCGGCGCCTGGCGGAAACGGATTTCCGCTTCGGTTTGCTTCTCGACTTTGCCTTCTTTGTCCTGGTGCGCGACGCGGTCGCTTCTCCCGGCACCTTCAATCCTTTCTTCTTCAACTCCGCCACGTAGATGTCCGGCGTGAAAGTCTGCGTCACGAGCCGCCGCCCTTCCGGCACCGCCTTCCTGGAGAACGACGCCAGCAGCAACTCCATGCGCTCGCGCACTGCCGCTGCGAACTCCGGATGCGACAGGATGTACAGATCATTGCGGCGCACGCCTTCCAGTACGTGCTGGCCCGCTTCGATCGGATCCATGGCCACGCCCATCAGATCCACCGGCCCCGAGCCGGGCAGCAATGGCGGCGGTCCGCCATGCGCCTGTTTCACCGCGCCATGCGATGCGGGGCGGTTGCGCTCCGCATCGAAGATCTCCGTGCGGACCAGACCGGGACAGAACACCGATACGCCAATGTTCTTCCCCGCAACTTCCGCACGCAGCGATTCCATCAGCCCGACCACCGCGAACTTGGTGGTGACATAGACGCCCAGCGTGCCCGCCACTATTCCGCCGGACGAAGATGTGGTCACGATGTGCCCGCCTTCACCGTGCTTCAGCATGCGCGGCAGAAACGTGCGCACGCCGTTGAACACGCCATTCACGTTCACATCCATGGCCCAGTCCCAGTCCTGCCAGGACACCGAAGAGATCTGCGCCGGCACGCCCACGCCGGCGTTGTTGCACAGCAGGTGCACATTGCCGAACACACGCTCGGCTTCATCCGCGGCACGCACCATGCCTTCGCGATCGGTGGTGTCGAGCAGGATGGCGTGGACGCCGGCGTTGCCCTTTGGAAAGGAAGCCAGCGCCGTATCGCGATGGGCCGCACTCTTGTAGGTGAATATCACCTTCATGCCGGCCGCGGACAACGCGCGCGCAATGCCGAGACCAATGCCACTGGAGCCACCGGTGACGAATGCGGTCCTGCCCTTGACGTTGGCGAGCGGCTTTTGAACCGCAGCGGATTTGCCGGCCATATTTCCTCCTGTCCTGCAGTAGTTGAAGTTCAGGATAGCGCTGGAGGCGATCTATTTCGCGCAAAAGCTGCTGGATGGCGCCGCCGGGGTCGAACCCGCAAGGTCGTCGCGCTAGAATCGGCGCCTCGTGCGGGTGTAGTTCAATGGTAGAACTGTAGCTTCCCAAGCTACTAACGTGGGTTCGATTCCCATCACCCGCTCCACTCCAGGCCTCAGGGCTTGCTTCCCTTCCAGTCCGCCTGCTCCGCATTCCATCGCGCGGCATAATCACCCATCGCCGGTGATTCGGCCGGCAGGCCGAGCAGTGCCACCAGTTCGCGCGGCGTAACAGAACCACCACGCCTCGAAAGAAACCTGGCGCGCACCAGCGCATGTGCGACGGATTCGCCGCGGCAGAAGAACTGCTGTTCGACAATGATGGCCTTGTCATCCCAGCCGATCACACGTGTCTCGATATCAAAGCGCTGGAACAGCATCAGCGAACGGCGAAACTGGATGGTCTCGGCCACCACCACCGGAAACCAGCCCTGCCGCTTCACCTTCGCGGCGAATCCCGATCGCATCATCAGATCCACTCGCGCCAGATCCATGATGGAAAGATAGATGCCGTTGTTCACATGCCGCAGCACGTCGAGATCCGTGGGCCACACACGAAAGGGCGTGCGACAGGGGCCAAGCGGTGACACCGCGGAGCGCATGCGACTGGCGATGAACAACCACAGCAGGCGCAGCAGCAGGTTCATCGCATCACTGGCAGGTGAAATCCGTTTCGCCCGCGGGCCGGCAGAAATCACCCCAATTGCCGGTGCTGCGCCAGTACGTATCCAGGTGCAGATCGCGTACCAGCGTCTTGAAACCCGTGGTGCGCCGCATGTCGCGCAATGTAGGGCGCCAGATCACGAATGCCCAGGTTTCGTAGCTCAGTCCCATCGCCGGCATGCGATGCAGGGCCTCCAGCGCCAGAGCGGAATCACCAAGATATCCCGCCCAGCCGGCGATATTCGTGACCATGAAAGGATCATGGTTGAACCGCGGCTGCTGCAACAACCTGCGCATTTCCGGCAGCGCGGACTTCAGATTGCCCCCTTGCTTCTTCAGCAGGTCGATCAACGGGGATTCTGATGCCGCCGCTGCGTCCAGTAGCTGAACCACTTCGGCATTGTCGCCGCGCGCCATGGCCGCCGTGAGCCGTTGCGCCCGCACGGTGGGCGAATTGCCGCCGGGCAGTTTAAGCAATGCGTCGCGAGCCTCGATCGCATGCTGCACGTCGCCGGAAATTTCATAGGCCAGTATCAGCTGCAACCGTGAGAACACATCCAGCGGATCCGCCGCGAGCACCTGCTTCATGGTTTCGACGGCATCGCGCGCCCTGCCTGCAGACAGCAGGAACTGGCCATAGCGCAGCCTCGCCCGCAAACCCAGTCCAGCAGGCGCATCGAGTGAGGCGGACAGCAGCCGGTCGCTGTCTTGCAGGTTGCCGTCGACCAGCGCCTTGTACGATCGCGCCAGGGAAGCAAAGACCGAGCTGGGCACCAGTGCCACCACTTTCTCGACCGCCGCGGCCTGCTTCGCACGCACGGCCTCATATTGAGCCGGATCGAACAGCCATCGCGTATAGGTATCGATCAGCCATATCCAGGCGGTGACATAGTTCGGATCCAGCGCGACGGCCTGTTCGAAATGTGCCGCGGTGGCCGCAGCGTCAATCGAATTGGAATTCAGGCCCGCGCGACCGGCGAGGAGCGCGTCATAGGCCGGGAAATTGCGTGTGCCGCCTTGCTGTTGCTCGCCGCCGGCCAAAGCCACGCGCAAGGCACCGGCCACGGTACCCGCGATCTCCTCCTGGATCGCGAAAATATCGTCGAGCCGGCGCTCGTACACCTTGGACCACAGCTGCGATCCATCCGCCGGATTGATCAGCTGCGCATTGATGCGCACGCGATCTCCCGACTTGCGCACACTGCCCGCGACGATGTGGTTCACATCCAGGATCTCGCCGATGCGTCGCAGATCTTCCTGACGTCCCTTGAACGCGAACGATGAGGTGCGCCCGATGACGCGCAGTCCCTGGATCTGCGTGAGCTCGTTGAGGAGCTCCTCGGTCAGGCCATCCGAGAAATACTCCTGCTCCGGATCCGACGTCAGGTTCGCGAAGGGCAGCACTGCGATCGAGGGTGCGGTGGCGGCAACCTGGGGCTGAGCCGCACGTACTGCGGGTGTGTCTTCCTTTCGCTGGAAGAACCATGCGGCGACCAGCATCGCCGCGATCACGATGCCCACCGCAGCAAATGCCTTCGACGAAACCCTGCTGCGGGTCTGCGGCGCTGCAGCTGTTGCTGAACTCGCAGGAGCGGCGGCGCCTGTCAGACGGAAAATGCCTGCCACCAGGCGGCGCCAGGCATGATTCTGGCGATCACCGTTCCAGTCAGTCAGATCCAGCGTCTGCGTGAGCTCGAACATGATGGGGCGCTTGCAGGGCCCGATCATCACGGGCACCAGCCTGCCCATTGCATTGGCCTGCGTGGCCTCGGCACGCACCCAGCGGGATTCCACTGAGACCTTCGACCAGAGCACCACGACTGCACGGGCTTCCGAGAGCGCCTTTTCCGTAACCTGATCGAAGGCCTCGCCAGGATGAAGCTCCTGGTCCCACCAGACAGAAAAGCCCTCAGCCTCCAGACCCTCGGCGAATCGCCTCGCCATGGGTTGATCATCGCGACTGTAGGAGAGAAAGATGTCGGGCATCGACTTCCGTGGACTCGTGGCACTTGCGAACAGTCGGCATTCTCCTCCGAAAGTCGCAGGCCCGGCCAGCCGATTACGGATTCAGTACAGTCCTGAATCCGATGTGCGCTGCGCCCAACCCCCTGCTCTGCCCGATGCGCGCCTCGGGCCGGTAGCGCATGCAGTAGTCGGGCGAGCAAAGGTACGAGCCGCCCTTCACCACCGCCACATCACGTTCATCGGGTTGTGTGGGATCGAAACCGCCGGGATGCTTGCCCACGTCGCTGGCATCGTGGCGCTCGAAATACACGCTGGAGGTCCACTCCCACACATTGCCCACCAGGTCGAAGATCCCACGGGCGTTCGGCTCGAAACAGGCCACGGGCGCCGTGCCGGCATAGCCGTCAGCTGCGGTATTCAAGGAGGGAAAGGTGCCCTGCCAGGTGTTCGACGCCCACTGACCGGCGGCATTCTTGCGACCACTGCCCTGCGCGGCATATTCGAACTGCACCTCGGTGGGCAGCGTGCGGCCCTTCCACTTCGCATAGGCCAGCGCATCTTCATAGGCCACATGCACCACGGGATGCTGTTCGCGTCCGGCAATGGAAGAACCCGGCCCTTCGGGATGACGCCAGTCAGCGCCGGCAACGAACTGCCACCAGTTCACGAAAGAGCGCATGGCTTCACCTTCACCGCGGGGCTTGAACACCGCCGAGCCCGCTTCAACCGGCGCATCGGCGCGGTTGGATCGCTTCACGCCCCGCTCCGCCAGCGTGCGATAGCCGGTAGCGGCCACGAACTCGGCAAACTGCGCATTCGTGACTTCGGTCTGATCCATCCAGAAGCCGGCCACATGCGCGGCAGCGGAAGGTCCCTCCTCGGGAAAGGCGGCGTCCGAGCCGAAACGGAAATCTCCCCCTGGCACGAACGCCATGCCCGGATGCGTCGCATCACCGGCTGGCGCGCCGCAATCGCGCGCGGGCGCTGCGGTCGCTTCTGTCGGCAGGCCAGGCAATCCGATCTGCGTAGCGCGGTGCGCCAGCCAGGCCACCAGCGCGCCACCGACCGCAGCAAGCACGAGCAGCGCCAACACCGGCCCTCGCCGCATCAGAAGATCACGCCATTGCGTTTTGCGTAAGTCTCCCAGGCCTGCTGCATGGTCGCGAACTCGCCGGGCCTGCTGGTTGAGAGATCATGCTGCTCTTCGAAGTCCTTGTTCACGTCGAAGAGCTGCCAGCGTCGCTGCTCGGCCGGGACTGCCGCATCCCATACCAGCTTCCAGTCGCCCTGTCGCACGCTGCGGTAGCCGAACAGTTCCGCACCGTGGATCTCGTCGCGGGCATGCACGGACTTTGCCTGACCATAAAGCAGCGGCAGCAATGACACGCCTTCGGGCTGCAGCACGGGCTTGCCGCGATAAGTGTCACCCGGCGCTGGCGCGCCAGCCAGCGCAAGGAAGGTGGGCAGCAGATCCATCACTGTGCCCGTTGCATCGGAGCGTGAGCCGCGCGCCACCTTCTTCGGGTAGCGCACGAAAGCCGGCACGTGTATTCCCCCTTCGAACGCGGTGAACTTGTGGCGGAAGAATGGCGCGGCGCTGGCACTGGCCCAGTTGGCGCCATACATCACGTAGGAAGTGGCGCTGCCGAGATTCTCCAGGCTGTGGTCGTATTGCTTGCCGACAAACTTCTGGATATTCGGCGCGAGGTCGCGGCGGTCGGGTTCCGCGCCGTTGTCCGACATGAACATGATGAAGGTGTTGTCGTACTGGCCGGTCTTCTTCAGATACGCGATCACCTCGCCGACATAGAGGTCGAGATCGCTGACCATGGCTGCGTAAATTTCCATGTGGCGCGCTTCGATGGCCTTCTGTTCAGGCGTCAGGGTGCTCCAGCGCGGCTTGAAGCGCGCGTTGTCGATGGGCGGCGCAGTTTTCGGCACCAGCCCCAGCTGCTTCTGCTTCGCGAAGCGTGTGGCATACAGCGCTTCGTAGCCCGCGTCATACCAGCCCTTGAATCGGGCGATGGATTCTTTCGGCGCCTGCAGCGGCCAGTGGGGCGCGGTGTAGGCCATGTAGGCGAAGAAGGGTCTACCTTCCGCGCGATCCTGCTCCAGGAAGCCGAGCATCTTCTTCGTGTAATCGCGCGTGGTATACCAGTCATCGCCGACATGCACGACATTGTCGTTGTCCCAGTAGTTGGAAGGCGTCGGCCCACGCCAGT
>DATNCK010000216.1:0-3922 GCA_035571575.1 Steroidobacteraceae bacterium
CGTGGAGACGAACAGCGAACCACCGGGACGCAGCCGCTGTGCCAGCACGCCGAGAAATGCCGCGGGATCTGCCACGTGTTCGAGCATCTCCATGCAGCACACGGCGTCATAGGGCGCATCGGTGAGCAGCGCGGCATCCGCCACGCGATAGTCGATTTCAAGGCCCGATTGCGCTGCATGCAATTTCGCCGTCTCGATCATCGCGGGAGCCAGATCGACGGCGGTGACATGCGCGCCGCGGCGCGTCAGCGCTTCGGCCAGCAGGCCGCCGCCGCAGCCCACATCAAGAACACGTGCGCCACCCAGAGACGTGCGTGCGGCAACGAATTCAGTGCGCAGCGGATTCAGCCGGTGCAGCGGCTTGAACTCGCCTTCGCTGTCCCAGAAACGGTGGGCGACGGCTTCGAACTTGGCGATTTCAGCCGGATCGGCACTGCCGGCGGGGCTTGGATTCACGCCTCAGATTATAACGATTCCGGGTGGGCTTTTGGTGCCGGAAACCCTTGTTGCTGTGGTAAAATTTCTGGTTTACAGCCGACCAGAACCGACCCGCCGAAAATGAGCGAAATCGCCCGCGAAATCCTGCCGGTCAATCTCGAAGACGAGATGCGGCAATCCTATCTGGATTACGCCATGAGCGTGATCGTCGGCCGCGCTCTGCCGGATGTGCGCGATGGCCTGAAGCCCGTGCACCGGCGCGTGCTGTTCGCCATGCGCGAGCTGGGCAACGACTACAACAAGCCCTATAAGAAGTCCGCGCGCGTCGTGGGTGACGTGATCGGCAAGTACCATCCGCACGGCGATTCGGCGGTGTACGACGCCATCGTGCGCATGGCGCAGCCCTTTTCCATGCGCTATCTGCTGGTGGATGGCCAGGGCAATTTCGGATCGGTCGATGGCGACATGCCGGCCGCCATGCGTTACACCGAAGTGCGCATGTCGCGACTGGCGCATGAACTGCTGGCCGACATCGACAAGGAAACGGTCGATTTCGTCCCCAACTACGATGAATCCGAGCACGAACCGGCGGTGCTGCCGGCGCGCATTCCGAACCTGCTCATCAATGGTTCATCGGGCATCGCCGTGGGCATGGCCACGAATATCCCGCCGCACAACCTCACCGAGGTCGTCAATGCGCTGCTGGCGGTGATTGATGAGCCCGAGATCACGCTCGCGGCACTGATGCAGCACATTCCGGGTCCCGACTTCCCCACCGCCGGCATCATCAATGGGGCGGCGGAAATCGTCTCTGCCTACAAAACGGGCCGTGGCCGTCTGTCGCTGCGCGGCAAGACGCACTTCGAAGATCTGGAGAAGGGCGGCCGTCAGGCCATCATCATCACCGAGCTGCCTTATCAGGTGAACAAGGCGCGGCTCATCGAGCGCATCGCCGACCTGGTACGTGAGAAGCAGATCGACGGCATTGCCGGCGATGGCCTGCGCGATGAGTCCGACAAGGACGGAATGCGCGTGGTCATCGAGCTGCGCCGCGGCGAAGTGGCCGAAGTGGTGCTGAACAACCTGTACGCACAGACACCGCTCGAAACGGTGTTCGGCATCAACATGGTGGCCCTGCAAGACGGCCAGCCCAAGCTGATGTCGCTGAAGGAGATGCTGGATGCCTTCATCCGGCACCGCCGCGAGGTGGTCACCCGGCGCACGATTCATGACCTGCGCAAGGCGCGGGAGCGCGCGCATATCCTCGAGGGCCTCGCGGTGGCGCTGGCCAACATCGACGAGATCATCGCGCTGATCAAGGCTTCGCCTGCCACGGCGGAGGCCAAGGCGGCATTGCTGGCGAAGGTCTGGCCGGCTGGCGGCGTACCGCAGATGCTCGAGCGTGCTGGCGCCATCAGTTCCCGACCGGATGGGTTGCCGGATGATTTCGGGCTGATTGCCACGGGTTACCGGCTCAGCGAGGTGCAGGCGCAGGCCATCCTCGACATGAGGCTGAACCGCCTCACCGGTCTGGAGCAGGACAAGATCCTGGCCGAGTACGGCGAATTGCTGGTGCTGATCGGCGATCTGTCCGACATCATTTCGCGTCCGGCGCGGCTCACCGAAGTGGTGCGCAACGAGTTGCTGGAAATCCGCGAGCAGTTCGGCGATGCGCGCCGCACGGAGATTACGCTCGATCACCTGAATCTTCGCACCGAGGATCTGATCGAGCCGCAGGATCTGGTAGTGACTTTCTCACATGCCGGCTACGCCAAGTCGCAGCCCGTGTCCGACTATCAGGCACAGCGCCGCGGCGGTCGCGGCAAGACGGCCACGGCCACCAAGGACGAAGACTTCATCGAGAAGCTCTTCGTCGCGCATTCGCACGACACGCTGCTGTGCTTCTCGAACCGTGGCCAGGTGTACTGGCTGCGTGTGTTCGAGCTGCCGCAGGCCGGTCGTGCCTCCCGCGGCAAGCCCATGGTCAATCTGCTGCCGCTGACCGAGGGCGAGAAGATCACCGCCGTGCTGCCCATCAAGCAGTACGACGACACACACTTCGTGTTCATGGCCACGCGCGACGGCACGGTGAAGAAGACGCCGCTGTCGGCGTTCTCGCGACCCCGCGCCAGCGGCATCATTGCTGTCGATCTGCGCGACGCCGACCAGCTGGTGGGTGTGCAGCTGACGGACGGCCAGCGCGAGATCATGCTGTTCACCAGTGGCGGCAAGTCCATCCGCTTCAGCGAAGAGGAAGTGCGACCCATGGGTCGCGATTCCACCGGTGTGCGCGGCGTGAAGCTGGGTGAGGGCCAGACGCTGATCGCATTGATCGTGGTGGGTGACGGCCACATTCTGACGGCTTCGGCCAATGGCTACGGCAAGCTCACGCCGCTGGAAGATTTTCCGGTGCATGGCCGTGGTGGTCAGGGCGTGATCGCGCTGCAGACCACCGATCGCAATGGTGATGTAGTCGCGGCGCTGCAGGTTTCAACAGGGCACGAGCTGATGCTGATCAGCTCCAATGGCACGCTCGTGCGCACACCGGTCAGCGATGTCTCCATTGTCGGGCGCAACACGCAGGGCGTGCGTCTGATCCGCCTGGATGAGGGCGATCGTCTCACCGGGGTAGAGCGGGTCGAGAGCCTGGGTGAAGAATTCGAATCCGGTGCCGCTGAAGAGGGTGCCGGCGACGTGAGTGCGAGCGATGCTCCGGCTGGGGATTCAGGAGCCGAGGCGCCCTGATGCGCGTATTCAACTTCGCTGCCGGCCCGGCAACGCTGCCGCTTGAAGTGCTGCAGCAGGTGCAGGCCGAACTGCCGGACTGGCAGGGCAGCGGCATGTCGGTGATGGAAATCAGCCACCGCAGCAAGGCCTTCATCCGCGTGGCCGAGCAGGCCGAGCAGGATCTGCGCGCGCTGCTGGCCGTACCAGCGAACTACAAGGTGCTGTTCCTGCAGGGCGGGGCCAGCGGACAGTTCGCTGCCATACCGATGAATCTGGCTGGCGCAGATGCCACCGTCGAATACGTGAATACGGGCAGCTGGTCGAAGAAGGCCATCGGCGAGGCGAAGCGTTACTGCGCGCGCGTCAACGTGGCGGCCGATGCCGGTGGCCCCTACAACTCCGTTCCGGATGAAGCCGGCTGGAAGCGCAGTGCCGATGCGGCCTATCTGCACTACACGCCGAACGAGACCATCGGTGGCGTCGCGTTTCCGTTCATTCCGCAGGCGGGCGATGTGCCGCTGGTCGCCGACTTTTCCTCGGCGATTCTCTCCATGCCACTGGACGTATCGCGGTTCGGGCTCATCTACGCCGGCGCACAGAAGAACATCGGACCTTCCGGGCTGTGCGTCGTGATCGTCCGCGATGATCTGCTGGATCGCGCCCGCGCCACCACCCCCGGAATCTGGGATTACAAGCAGATGGCGGCCGATGGTTCGATGTCGAACACGCCGCCCACCTTCGGCTGGTACATGGCGGG
>DATNCK010000217.1:0-3758 GCA_035571575.1 Steroidobacteraceae bacterium
CCCGAGCCTGTCGAGGCGCCCGGAAACGGCGAAATGGCCGTGGGATGATTGTGCGTCTCGACCTTCATCAGGATGTCGATGGCTTCAGCATGCGCGCCGTAGACGCCGCTGCCAGGGTCAGGGAAATAGCGCCTGCCCATCGATCCTTCAATCACCGCCGCATTGTCCTGGTAGGCGGACAGCACCCCCGTGGGTGCCTGGGCATGGGTATTGCGGATCATCGAAAACATCGACCGCTCCTGCGGCGCGCCGTCGATGATGAAGGAGGCATTGAAGATCTTGTGACGACAGTGCTCGGAGTTCGCCTGTGCGAACATCATCAGCTCTACATCGGCCGGGTCGCGTCCGAGGCGCCCGAAACTGTGCGCGAGATACTCGATCTCATCGTCACTCAACGCCAGACCCAGCTCGCGGTTGGCCGCCCGCAGTGACTCGACACTGCGCGCGATGGTGCGCAGGGGCTGGGGTTGTCCGTGCTGGAACAGCGCGCCGAATTGCGCTTCCTGCAACAACACGCACTCGGTCATCCGGTCGTGCAGCAGTGCGCCAGCGCGCACCAGGTCGGCTTCGGACAGTACGTCCCCGGCTTCCAGATAGAACCGCACGCCGCGCTCGATGCGTCGCACTTGGGCCAGCCCGCAGACCTGCGCGATGTCCGTGGCCTTGCTCGACCAGGGAGAGATGGTGCCCGGACGCGGCGCTACCAGCAGCCATTGGTGCGCGGGCTGTTCCGCAGAGTGCCGCGGACCGTAGGTGAGCAATGCCTCCAGACGCGTGCGCGCATCAGCGTCGAGCGGCGCGTCGCACTCCACCAGATGCAGGAAACGACTGGCCAGTTTCCGCACGCCCGGGGTTGCGGACCGTAGAGCGTTCAGCAGCTTGGCAAGACGGAAATCGGAATGCGCCGGACCGCCGGAAATCTGCAGGATCATCAGGTCTTGCGGCCCGCGTCGCCCGCCGGCGACGGGTACAGCGGTGTGGGGAACTGTGTCACATTGCCTTCAAGCTGCGTGATCTTGCTGGCACCCCGCTTGTTCACTTCATCGATGCGCAGCACGGAATGCAACGGCAGATAACTGCGTTTGACGCCCTCGAATTCGGCCTTGATGCGCTCCTCGGACGGGTCGAGAACCAGGCCGGCGCGCTCGCCAAAAACCAGCTCCTCGATCTCCACGAAACCCAGCATCGTGCCGTGGCTGACTTTGCGAGCGTAGATCTCGTAAACCTTGCCCTGGTTCACGAACACGACCCGGAATATGTGATGTGATGCCATAGTGACCTGGTGCGGCCGGGAGCCCCAGCCATGCCCAATTATAGTTCAGGATCGACAGCGAAGGTTTTTCTCACCCCATGGCTCTGCGCCTTGAAGTCATCAGCAATCAGCGGCAGGCGCTAGGCGCACTGTCCAGCATCGTGCTGGGCGTCTCCGGCGGCAGTGTCGGCCGCGCGCTGGACAATGACTGGGCGCTGCCGGATCCACGGCGCTACCTCTCTGGCCACCACGCGCGCATCCACTTCCGCCAGGGTGGCTACTACCTGGAGGATTCCAGCACCAATGGCGTATTCGTCAATGACTCCACCTCACCGCAGGGCCGGCGCGGACTGTACGCGCTACGCGATGGTGATGTGCTGCGCATGGGCGAATACCGCATCCGCGCCACCGTCGATCCGGATGGCGGCGTGCTGCCCCCGCCCGGCACCAACACCATGGCGGCCATGGCCATCGACAATGTCGTGCCACTGCGCGCCATCGGCGGCATTTCGGACGACCTGGGCGCATCACTGAATATCGAAGCGCTGATTCCTCCCGAGGCTACCGGACCGGTTGCCAAGCTGGGTGTGGTCGGCGCAGCGCCGAACGCAGATCAGGGCGCGGGAGGCGGCGCAGCCATGTTGTCTGCGCAGGAACGCCTGTCGCGGCTGCGCGCCGCGGCACGGGCGCGGCTCGAAGGCAAGAGCGCGCCGCTGCTGGATGTGCGCAATGCATTGCAGGCGTTCTGCCGTGGTGCCGGCATCGATGAAACTCGGCTGCCCATCCATAGCGAGGCCCAGAGCATGCAGCTGGTGGGCCGGCTGCTGCGCGAAGCGGTCATCGGCTTGAAGGAAATCCTGCGCGCGCAACAGGCATTCTGTGATCGCTACAACATCGACACCGACAAGCCCGACGGTCGCTCGCCGCTGGAACAGGGCGCGGATGAATATCTGCTCGAACTGCTCAGTGGCCATGAGCAGGGCAAGTTCGACGCGGTGATGCAGCTGAGAAACTATTTCACTTACGCGGGCACCCATTCCGCCGCAGTGGATCCGGCACTGCGCAGCGCGCTGGCCCAGTTCCTGGCGCATCTATCGCCCGTGCGAATGGAATCCACCGCAACGGCAGCTGTGCCTGGCGCCACCGGCAACTGGGAGCGCTACAAGGACATCTACAGCAATCTGCTGCAGACCACGGGCGAAGACGTGCCGCATCTGTTCATCGAGGCCATCGCACAGGCCTATCTGGCCGCGCGCCGCAACCGCCCCTGACCCTTCAGGCCGGCTGCGGTGATGGCACCGCATTTCTTCGCAACGGAATATCGTAGGTGATGCGGGCGCCATAGGCCTCGGGGGCCTGTGGATCATGACGCAGCTTGTCGAAGGTGAGCAGGCGCGTGCCCAGCCTGAAGCTCTCCTGGATGTCATGCGAGATCATGAAGATGGTCATGCCATTGTCGCGCCAGAGCTTGAGAATCAGCTCGTGCATGTCGGCGGTGATGCCCGGATCGAGCGCGCCGAAAGGCTCATCGAGCAGCAGTATCTTCGGCTCGCAGATCACCGCCTGCGCGATGGACAATCGCTGCTGCATGCCTCCAGACAGTTGCGAAGGATAGCGGTCGCGGGCCGCCGCCAGCCCCACCGCTTCCAGCATGACTTCAGCGCGCCTCAGGGCGTTGCGCCGCGCCGCCCCGAACAGGCGGCCCAGCAGCCATGAGCGCTTGAGCTCCAGCCCCAGCAGCAGATTGCCGATCACGGAAAGATGCGGGAACAGTGAATAGCGCTGGAAGACAATGCCGCGAGCGGGATCCGGCTCGGGCCGGATCGGCTCATCGTCGATGAGGATGATGCCGCGGGTAGGCTGCTCGGTGCCCAGCAGCATGCGCAGGAAGGTGGTCTTGCCGCAGCCTGACGCACCGACAATGGTGACGAACTCGTTGTCCGCCACCTCCATGCGCAGGTTTTCCAGCACGACATGTGGCCCGTACTGCTTCCAGACGTTTTGGACCGACACCCTGGCCATCAGCGCTCCGGCTCCGCCCAGGAAAAAGCGCGTGCGCGCAATACCCGCAGCAATACATCCGTGAGCACGGCCAGCAACGTGATCCACGCCACGTACGGCAGGATCACGTCCATGGCGAGATATCGGCGCACGAGAAAGATGCGGTAACCCAGGCCTTGCGTGGAGGCGATGGCCTCCGCGGCAATCAGGAACAGCCACGCCGAACCCATGCCGAGGCGCAGCGAATCGATGAGGCGCGGCAATGTCTGGGGAAGTATCACGCGCAGCACCAGCTGCCAGGTCGAGGCACCCAGCGTCTGCGCCTTCACCAGCTGCTCCTCGGGCAACTCTGCGATGCGCAGCGCCAGATCACGTGCGATGCAGGGCAGGATGCCGATGACGATCAGCGCAATTTTCGCTGGTTCTTCGAGACCCAGCACGATGAACAGGATGGGCAGCATCGCCAGCGGCGGAATCATGGCCACCGTGGACAACAGCGGCGACA
>DATNCK010000218.1:0-4319 GCA_035571575.1 Steroidobacteraceae bacterium
TGATCCGTTGTACCTGACTGCGACGGCGCCGCAGGTGCTGAAGCAGCAGATGGAGCAGCAGAACCAGGGACTTCTCACCACCCTGCAGGTCGCCGCGGGCAGGTATCTGGATCTCACCTTCCAGCTAGGTGAGATCGACTACACCAAGAAGAACATGGTGCACGCCGATGCCAGCACCGCCGACTTCGAGCGAATGCAGCGCGAACGCGGCGAGAACATGCTGACACTGTTCGCCCGGGCCATGAATGCGCAGATGAATGGCGGCCTGCAGACCGTGGCAATGGATGATCTGAACATATTCGAGCTCATCCGCATCCTCATGAGCCCGAATGCAGCCGCTGAATTCAAGAAAGTGCTGGCCAGGGCATTCGACGGCGCGGAGTCGATGACAGCGCTCATCGACGGCACGTCAGGATCCGCGGTGCTCAGCGATCGCAATGACGTGGCGATGAAAAAGATCCAGGAAGTGCTTGCCAACCGGCAGCAGCGCCGCATTGCGGTGTTCTACGGCGCTGCGCACATGCCCGGCATCGAGGCACAGTTGATTGAGAAGCTGCATGCCAGACTGGTCGGCGAGGAATGGCTGGCAGCGTGGACGATGCCGCAGTAAATCCTCCCCTAGAATTTGACCGCCCGGGCATCGGTCATGATCACCTCGTGATAGATCGGCAGCGACCAGCCCTGGGCTTCCAGCTCATTCAGGCGCTTTTCCACCTGACGCACGTAGTTGGCCGGAGTGCCGTATTTCTTCTTCACGATGGCTGAATCGATCGGCGTCTGCCATCCCGACAGAAAGCACAGCAGCGGCGTCTGCATCCGGCCTGAACCGGCGCCGGTGCTGGCCGGATTGGGCGGGTTGTGCATGGTGTACTTGAACAGCGGCACATCCACCCAGGTATTGCGGATGCCGCCCATGGCATTGCCGTATTGATCCAGCTGCATCAGCGAACCATCGTTCACGGTATACATGTCCATGATCACGCGCGGCGCGTGCGGCGGGCTGATGCCTTTATCTACCCAACGCAGCAGGTGATAGAGAGCCACCGATGCCAGTGGATCGAGCGGCAGTTCGGACAGCGGCTTCAGGCAGTCCTCCTGCTGCAGACGCTTGCGGGTATTGCGCGAATCCAGATGCGCCATGGCGGCAAATTCGTATACGCGCAACTGCTTGCCGGGTTCATCGCTGTCCTGCGCTGCAGTGGCCACATCCTGGTACTCGACCTGCGTGGGCACCAGGATGATGGGCACATCCACGGTCGTCAGGTTCGAACCGTTGTTCATGGTCGGCAGGAAGCCGTCATAGATGTTGGCCATGCCGGCCAGCTTGAATACCTTGTGCGTCGACAGGTAGTTGACCACCATCTGCGAGCTGGCCGATGTTCCCCACAGGACCATCTTGCGCAGCTTCAGATCGGCAATAGGGCTTTGCGGGCTCTTGATCAACGCTCCGGCCTGCGCAAGGATCTCGCTCACCTGCTTCTGAGTTACCTTCAGCGAACCGTAGCGCTCGGCATTGAATGCCGCGATCTGCTCGACACCCGTGGTGTCGATCTCCACCGCGATGTGGCCCGCGTCCATGATGTAGAGCGAGTTGTATTCAAAGGCGTGCGCCATGGCGGCCGCCGGATGCATGGGCTCGGCTACCACCAGACCACTGAACTTGCGGTTGTCCTTCGGCTTGCGAATGACCAGCCGCGTCTCATAGGGCTCGCCAGCGGCGGTGCCGCTGATGAGGTATTCATCGACCGCATAGTTGAAGTGATCAGGCCCTTTGCCCGGCCACAGCGCGCCGGCCGAGTCGTAAACCTTGCCGGGACCGGTGAGCGGCTTGATGGCGGGGATGGGTGCCACGACAGGAGGCGGAATCACCTCCGGCGCCGGCGGGCGGCGGCCCGGAAAGCCGGGTGGTGCCTGTGCCATGCCCAAGCTGGTCACGACAAGCAGAGTCAGCGTGGCCAGCGGAACACGGAAAATTCCCGCAGTTGCTTTCATGGTCATCCCCCCGAGTGGTTTTCAGCAATTATCGCTCATGAATCGTATTGCGACTTGGTATGACATATCTACAGGGCGGCCGTGAAATCCATCACAAGCAATCCCCGCATCCACTGCTAACGTCAGTGGCATGCAGCAGAAAATCGTTGTGCTCAACCCCAAGGGCGGTTCGGGCAAGACCACCATCGCAACCAACCTCGCGGCGTATTTCGCAAGCCAGGGTTTCAAGCCCGCGCTGCTGGACATGGATGCGCAGGGCTCCAGTTCGCGCTGGCTCAGCAAGCGCTCCAGGGACCTGCCACCTGTTCACGGCATTGCTGGCTATGAGCGCAACCTGCGTGTGACACGCAGCTTTGCCATGCGCGTGCCCACCGATTGCGAACGCCTGATCGTCGACACACCCGCTGCGGTGGCGCCTCAGGATCTGCCGGATCTGGTACGCGCCGCCGCGGCCATCATCGTGCCGGTGCTGCCTTCGGATATCGACATACACGCCGCCACCAAATGCATCGGCGACCTGCTGCTCATCGCCAAGGTGAAGCGCGAACAGCGGCGCCTCGCCGTGGTCGCCAATCGAGTCAAACGGCACACCATCATGTACCGTTCGCTGATGCGGTTTCTCGAATCGCTGGATATTCCAGTGATCACCACGCTGCGGGACTCACAGAACTATGTGCGGGCTTCGGAAAGCGGCACGGGCGTGTTCGAGATGAAGCCGCGTCTGGTGCGCGAGGACACGGATCAGTGGCAGCCGCTGGTGGGCTGGATTGCGCAGCGTCCGGCCATCGCGATGGAATTGCCCAGCGTGCAGGCTGCAGCGCCGGGCGCTGCAAACATCACGCCGGCCATGATGATTCCCGCGTTCAGCGCAGCTTCCACTCAGACTGTTGCAGCCAACGCCTAAGCAGCGGCACGCGCAACCAGCGGCGTCCTATCTGTCAGAGGCGACCAGGCCGTTCTGCACTCTTCTGACGCCCTTCACCTGCGCAGCGACGGTCTGCGCTGCCGTCCGGTCGGCCGCCGACGGAACCAACCCGCTGAGTTCGATGGTGAGATCCTCATCGATGCCGACGGTGACCTGCAGCTTCGAAGTGCGGGAATCGCGGTGCAATGCTTCCTGTACGTCACGTACCACCTGGGCCGAGGCAGAGCCAGCGGTCGTTCCTGATGGCTTTTCCACTTCGATGCTCGAGGAGATCTGCACGCCATCAGCGGCTTTCTCCGCAATGGACTTGGCGCGTGCTGCCGCTGCTTCATCTGGCACTGAACCACTGAGCAGTACGACCGAAGCGTGAGTGGCGACTGAAATCTTCGAAGCATCGATCTCGCGCGATTCGCGCAATGCCTGGGTGATGGCTGCCGCCGCAACCGCGGGATCCTTCTCGCGAACCACTCGAGCGCTGGGATTGGGCCCGGTCTCCGTGGCCGCGTTACCCCTGACACCTTCGGCCGCCATCACGCAGACCGACGACAGCGATGCTGCAATCAGGAGCGCTCTAATAGTGATCTTCATACAAGCCTCCATTGCGGGAGCCCCGCTGAA
Organism: Steroidobacteraceae bacterium; assembly: GCA_035571575.1. Taxonomy (GTDB): domain Bacteria; phylum Pseudomonadota; class Gammaproteobacteria; order Steroidobacterales; family Steroidobacteraceae; genus ZC4RG30. The sequence goes on from DATNCK010000218.1 coordinate 3,536, forward strand.
GGCATATTGGCCTGTCCAGGCGTCGAGTCTGTCGTCGAGCAGAGGATGAGCGGGTAGGACTTCGTTACTCAGTCGCCCAGCCGCGCCTTCAGGCTGGACACTTCATTCACCAACTGATCCACCAGTTTCTCCAGCCGCGTCAGACGATCTTCCTCGTCATCGTCACGAACGCGCGCCACTGGCTCTGGTTCCGAGGTCGCGTCGGCGACTGGGCCGCAGAACAGTTGGGCGTAACGGCTGTCGCGCCGGCCGGCTTCCCGCGCCAGGCGGGTCACGAAAGGTCCATCGGGTCGCGTCATCAGGCTCTGTAAGGCGGCATCCACCTGCGACACATCGCCGACCTCGCTCATACGCGCGGCGCGCGTGCGCAATTCTCCTGGCGTTTGCGGGCCGCGCAGCAGCAGCTCGCAGAGAATCGCGGTTTCCAGCGGCGTGAATTTCAGCGAACCAAATTCGGTATTGCAGAACACATGTTGATATTTCGGCACGCGACTGCCGTAGCCCGCGCGTTCCATCACCATGTGCTTGCGTGCCAGGCCATCCACGACCTGCTGCACGGTCCGTTCGTCGAGTTCGAGCACTGGATCGCGATTGCTCTTCTGATTGCAGGCATTGACCAGGGCGTTCAACGACAGCGGATACTGATCCGGCGTGGTGATCTGTTTCTCGATCAGGCAGCCGATGACGCGGGCCTCCAGCACAGTGAGTTCGATATTCATCAGCGCCCGCCTCCTCCACCGCCCCCACCGCCCCCACCCGAAGATCCGCCACCACCACCGCCGGA
>DATNCK010000219.1:0-7104 GCA_035571575.1 Steroidobacteraceae bacterium
GCAGTTCAGGCGCCGCGGCCGCATGGACCATGGCTTGGTATCACCCCGAATGGTATCGCCGCGTGGTGAGCTACTCCGGCACATTCGTGAACCAGCAATGGCCATTCAACGCGGCAAATCCGGGCGGGGCCTGGGACTACCACGAATCCCTGATCGCACAGGCGAAACGCAAGCCGATCCGCATCTGGATGCATGTGGGGGATCGTGACCTGTACAACCCGAACGCGATGCGCGACGGCATGCACGACTGGGTGGTGGCCAATCACCGCATGGCCGCCGTACTCAGGGCGAAGGGTTATGCGTATCAATATGTGTACGCACTCGACTCGGGACATTGCGAGCGCAAGGTTCGCGAACAGACCCTTCCTGAAGCACTGGAATGGGTATGGCGCGGCGCAAACTGATCACATTTGCGGCCATCGCCTCATTGCTCCCGGTCTGCGCTGCCACGATCTCCCCGCGAGTGGAGGTCGCTGCGCATCCGGACGCATTGTCTGCCTAGCAGCCGCATTGCCGAGCACTGGGATGATGCCGAGCCCGGCGAAGTGCCTGTCGAATCCGCGTGGTGAAGCTTTAAGGAATCTTGAGGCCGGCCTTGTTGGCCAGCGACTCAACCCGATCGCGCCAGAGTTCTTCGTTGCACTCATAAGGCAGCAGATGCCCATCGGGCACCTGGGCCCAGCGGCGCATGAGCTTCACCGGCTCATTGTAGAACCTCGGATCGTTCATGGTGACTTCAGCCGTGAGAATGCGACGACCCTGTGCATCCTTTCCATCCAGGCGGTAGCGCTCGATGATGGTGGCCTCGTCGGAATGCGGCGTGGTGCGTTGATCCAGCTGCTCCACGAGGTTGTTGGTCTCCACCACCAGCACGTCGCCCTCCCAATGCCCGCTGGAATAGCCGGTGCGGCCAGGCACCCGATCCTTCTCGGGCACGTTGCGCGCGCCGAAGTACACGCGCCTTGTCTCGCCATGCAGCTCGTAGATGATGGTGATCTGTTCGGGCCGCTGGATGATTTCGAAGGGATAGCCGCCCGCGCCCAGCATCGCTCCGGGCATGCCCGTACCGAGACACACACCACCAGGGGTGTCACCGGTGGGAGCAATGATGCGATTGAAGGCCTCGAAGCGCTGCCTGGCTTCGGCCTTCAACGGCATCTGCGGGCTGGCCGTCGCGGAGGTGGTGCGGGTGCCGGCGCCGTCGGCCGTACCCCAGACCCCGGTGAAATCAGGTGCCGCTGCAGCGTGCGCCGACGATGACAGCGCGAGCACCACCGAGGTCATCGCGGCAGTTGTGGAGAATGCGGATCGACGTGTTTTCATGGTGTCTCCCCTCGCTGGGCCGCAATGTATCATCCGGCGCAGGCGCGGTTGCGCTCGGAAAATTCAGATGGAGCGGTTATGAAATATCTGCCGGCCCTGTGCCAGACCATCATCGCCACCTGCTGGATGACCCTGGGCAGCACATCCCCGGCCGCCGAACCTGCCCCTCCCAGTTGCGAACCTGATGCTGGGCTGCAGTTTCTGTGCGGGCCCAAAAATGTGGAGGACCTGGTCCGGATCGGTGATTCACGCTGGCTGATCGGTTCAGGAATGGATGGAGCCTCCACGGGCCCGGGCGCGGTCCACGGACATCTGCATCTCATCGATCATCAGAAGAAGACCTGGCAAGTTGCCTTTCCGGACTCGTCCCCGACTCTGCGCCTGGACAAGCGTCTTTATGCTGGCTGCCCTGCACCGCTCAACGTGAACAACTTCTCCGCGCACGGCATCGCGCTGCGCGAACTGGCGCGCGGCAGTTATCGCCTTTATGTAGTCAGTCACGGCGATCGTGAATCCGTCGAAGTTTTCGAAGTGGACGCGCGCGGCGCCACGCCGACGTTCACCTGGACCGGCTGTGTAGTGTTGCCCGACGATGTCTCGGCCAACAGCGTGGCCATTCTCCCGGACTGGGGCTTCGTGGTGACCAAGTTCCTCGACCGCACACTACCGCAGGCAGAATCCATGGCGCAGGCGCGGCAGGGCAAGCTCAATGGCGCCGTGTTCGAATGGCACCCCGGTGGAAAGGTCGCAGCCATTCCCGGCACCGAACTCTCGGCGCCCAATGGCATCGAGGTTTCACCGGACGGCAAGACCCTCTACGTGGCGGTGTTCGGTTCGCATGAGTTCGTACGCTTCCGCCGCAATGGCAACAGCCTGAAGAAAGACGCCGTTCCCCTGGCCATCTCGGCCGACAATGTGCGCTGGAGCGCCAACGGCAAGCTGCTGACTGCGGGTGGCAACTACGCCGGCGCGAATGCACCCCGCACCACCGGCTGGACTGTTGTCGAGGTGGATCCGGAAACACTCACCACCCGCACGGCTGCCAGCGGTGACCGCAGCAACGGCATGCAGGCCATCAGCGTGGGCCTGGCGGTGAATGGCGAGATCTGGGTGGGCACATTCGGGGGCGATCGCGTCGGCTACACCAGGGCGCGATAGCGCCGTGTTGAAAGGGCCTCCGGCCCGCCAGAGGCTGCCGCGCCCGTATTTCCGGATTAGTAAAATTGTTTACAATCCGGCGAACTAAAACGATTGGGGGCCCCATGAACACACGGATTTGCGCGCGTCGCTGTCTTTCGGCCTTTTCGGTGCTGGCACTGCTCGGCGCGGCAGCATACGGGCAGGCGCCTCCCCGGGCACCCGACGGCCCGGATACTCCGGGCACCGGCCCCTTTGCGGCGATGAAGGAAGAGGATCCCTCGCTGGCCAACCACACCGTGTATCGCCCGCGCGATCTCGCCGCCATGGGCAAGCTGAAGCTGGGTGTAGTGGCCTGGGGCAATGGTGGCTGTTCGGATGACGCCGCGAGCACGCGCTTTCATCTGCTCGAGCTTGCCTCGCATGGTTATCTGGTGATCGCCAGCGGCAAGATCCTGAGCGGACCTGGAGCGCCTCCACGTCCCGCCGCGGCCGCGCCGGCCGCTGCGCCGAACGCCGCACCTCCGGGCCCGCCGCCCGCGGGTGGCGCACCGCGCCAGCTGCCGCCACCGAAGACCACGGCGGCGCAGCTCACGCAGGCCATTGACTGGGCGTTGAAGGAAAACGGCCGCGCGGGCAGCCCCTATCAGGGTCGCATCGATCCGAAGGCGATCGCCGTTTCGGGCTTCAGCTGCGGCGGAGTGCAGGCCATCGCCACGGCAAAAGATCCGCGCGTCGCCACCGCGGTGTTCCAGAACACCGGGCTCTTCGACGCCGGCGCCAACCAGATGCCTGGCATGGATGTGCCCAAGGAAGCACTGAAGGACATCCACACGCCGGTGATCTACATCCTGGGCGGTTCCAAGGACATCGCCTACAAGAACGGCATGGATGATTTCCAGCGGATCAACCAGGTGCCCATCGCGGTGGCCAACATCGAGACCGGCCACGGCGGCACCTACTTCCAGCCCAATGGTGGCGCAGCGGCTCAGGTGGCCGTGAACTGGCTGCAGTGGCAGCTGCGCGGTGATGCGAAAGCCAAGGCCATGTTCGTCGGCAAGGATTGCGGGCTGTGCAAAGACCCGCAGTGGAAGCTGGAGAAGAAGAAAATCCCTTGATCGAACCCCGCACTGACATGCGGCCCATGCGCCGTTGGTTGATCGCCGCCATCGCCCTGGCATGCGCGCCGCTGCTGCATGGCGCGCCCGTCAAGGTGGCACAGGGGCAGCTCGAAGGCACTGATGAATCCGGTATGCGCGTGTTCCGCGGCATTCCCTTTGCGGCTCCGCCAGTCGGCACGCTGCGCTGGCGGGAACCGCAACCCGTGGCCTCGTGGCCGGGTGTTCGCAAGGCCGATCAGTTCGGTCCGGCGTGCGCACAGGGCCGGGTCGAGGCCGATGGCAGCCTCGCCTCGGGCATCAGCGAAGATTGCCTGTACCTCAACGTGTGGACTCCCGCGAAGGCCGGCGAGAAGCTGCCCGTGCTGGTGTGGATTTATGGCGGCGGTTTTTCCGGCGGCCGCACCTCCGATCCAATGTTCGACGGGGCCGCCCTGGCGAGCAAAGGTGTGGTGTATGTAAGCGTTGCCTACCGCGTAGGCGTAATCGGTTTCTTCGCGCATCCCGAGTTGAGCGCGGAAAACAAGCGCGCGCATGGTGTGGCGGCCTCCGGCAATTACGGCCTGCTCGACATGGTGTCGAGCCTGCAGTGGATCAAGAAGAACATCGCTGCGTTCGGTGGCGATCCCAACAAGGTCACCATCTGGGGCGAATCCGCGGGCGCCATGGCGGTGAGCATGCTCACCGTGGCGCCGCAGGCCAAGGGCTTGTTCCGCGGCGCCATCTCCGACAGCGGAGGATCCTTCGGTGCCGTGCGCACGCCCACTGCACCTGGTGAGAACCTGCCGCCGCTGGCGATCGCCGAGCAGGCTGGCGTAGCGCTGGCGAACAAGGTGCACGCACCGGGCATTGAAGCGTTGCGCGGGAAAAGCGCAGGCGAATTGATGACGCAGTCGCGCGGCATCGGTGGCATCGGCTGGCCGGTGCTCGATCAGTGGGTGCTCCCCGATGACCAGCATGTGCTGTACGAGAAGGGCAAGTACCACGACACACCCATCCTCGTTGGCATCAACTCGGATGAAGGCGCCAGCTTCTCCCGCACCTCCGATCGTGCACAGTTCGAATCCGACACACGCGTGCGCTTCGGCCCCCTGGCCGATCGCATCCTGAAGGCCTATCCGGCCGACGCCAGCGGTTCGATCAAGCAGGCGGCGCGCGATGTGATGCGCGAGGCCTCATTCGGCTGGCATACCTGGGTGTGGGCCAAACTGCAGAACGCGCGCGGGGGCTCCCCGGCGTATGTCTATTACATGGATCAACGCCCGCCATACCCTGCAGATTCGCGCAATGCAGATGTAGCTGGCGTGCCGCACGGTCAGGAGCTGCCCTATGTTTTCCAGAAGCTGGACCTGACCCCGCTGCCCTGGACGGATGCGGATCGCCGCGTCTCGGCTGCCATGGCCACTTATTGGACCAACTTCGCGAAGACCGGCAATCCCAACGGCGGCGGATTACCGCAGTGGCCGGCGTTCACGGTCAAGGATCAGCAGCGCATGGAGTTCAAGGGCACGCCCCAATCCAGGCCCTATGACAATGTTGCGCAGCTCGAAGCCATGGATGCGTACTTCGCGTGGCGCCGCACTCCGGAAGGCCACGAGTTCGGCAAGCACGGCGGCGACACCAACTCTGCGCCGCTGGGCCTGCGCTGAAGCACTGCTGCTGCTGACTCAGTCCGCGACGCAGGCGAAGCTGCCTGCACTGTTCACGTCGCCCTGGCCTTTGTAGCGCGGCCAGCGGGGATACTCGCATAATGGACGGGTGAATCGCGCCGCGCCGGTGGCCGCATCGCGCTTGCTCGCCACCAGCGTGCCCGGGGCCGTGCCCGCCTCCACCCACTGCATCATCGCAGCGAGCAGATCGGCGCTGTCGGCGCCGTCGCCTCCACCGCAATGCGCCACACCCGGTGCGATGTACAGCCTTGAATTCGCGCTTGCCGCGGCACCGGCCGCACCCGTCACATCGGCCCAGGTGCGAATCAAGTCCCGGTGCGAAATGATGGGATCCTCCGCGCCATGCCATAGCAACAGCTTGCGGCCGCCGCGAAGATATTGCGCGAGACCGCTCACCGAAGCGCTGAACTGGTAACGACCCTCCAGCACCGCGCGCACGGCAGGCAGGTCGCGCTCCACGTCGAAACCGCCGCCAGCTGGCGACCACTGCGGATTCGAATGCACGACATTGCGCAGATGTCCCAGGCCGAAGCGCGCGTAGATCGCGGCGCCGGCAGTCAGATCGCCGTATCCCAGTCCTTCGTACAGAACGCTGCCATTGGCACCTCGCACTCCTGTCCACAGCACACGCAGTGCCTGCAACTGCTGCGGTGTCAGTCCGATGCTGGCGGGGAGATCGCGCGCGGGATCCACCTTGCAGGCCTGCCAGTTCGAGATGATGCCGTCGCGCAGTCCGTCAAGCGCATCACAGCGCGCCACAACTGCGGCATGCACCGCCGCGAACTGCGTGGACGTCGGCAGGGACTGTTCGCCGAAGCGGGTCATCGCCGCCACCAGACCGGTGATGTTCAGCGTCGGCGCCATGGCGACAATGCCATCGAACTCGTCGCCATACTTGGCCGCCGCATTGAGCGCGCCGCGGCCGCCATTCGAACAGCCTTCGTAATAGGAATGCTCGGGCGCCGCGCCGTAGTAGGCCTGCGTCACGGCTTTGCCGAAACGCGTGGCTGTGAGGATGGCCCCATGCGCGTAACGTTCGGTGGCCCGCGGATCATTCAGCAGCGCCGCGCCGCTGGGATCGCGATGCCCGCCATTGTTGGCACCCTGCACCGCGCCAAGCTGCAGTGCAGCCGGAGCGCTGGTGGCGGGCGCAATGCTGCCGTCGAAGCCACCGCCGCCTCGCTGCACATAGCGGCCAGTCCAGTTCTGCGGCAGCCGCACTTCCAGGTCGTGATCGGTACCGGCTTCATGACCGGATACCCGGCAGTACGCGGGCAGCACACCAGCGGCTGGCACAGCCTGGGTCGCAGTAATGGAGACGTTGTAGTACTCGCGGCCGTTGAGCGCCGCGCAGTTCATCTGCGGCGCGCGACCCTTGCCGTCTGCGACGGGTTGTTCTGCACCAAGGCAGGTGCTGGCCGCAGCCATCGCAACCAGCGTCAGTAGAGATGCGACACGATGGGATGCTTTCATGCATCTAACCTAGCGCGGCTCAGGCCGCAGCGGTAGATTGCTCTGCAACAACGGGGTGAATCATGAATCGCAAGGCCGTACTGCTGGTCGCACTGGCATTGTCACTCATCGCCGGCGCCGCCATGTCCGCCGCGCCCGGAGGAGCGCCCGTGACTGAAGACCGTGCATCGATGGCCGAGCGCATCAGCCGCTGGCGTGCCGAGCTGCCGCAGGGCACCGGTCCCTATCGCGTGGTGCGGCTGATCGAGCCGGATTTTCCCGAACACACCATCTATCGCCCGGCGGATCTGCGCCACGCCGGCAAGCTGCCCATCATCGCCTTCGCCAATGGCGCCTGCCGCAACACCTCCACCGAATACGCCGGCTTCCTCAGCGAGCTGGCT
>DATNCK010000220.1:0-3356 GCA_035571575.1 Steroidobacteraceae bacterium
AGCGCGATTCACGGTGTGCGTGCCGATAGCTGCCGCCAGCTCCGCAGACCATACACCGGTCGCCTCACCTGCCGATGCGCTGGCATTTCGCACCGCGGCGCGCGTGTGGATCCTGGATGACGACCCGGTGGTGCTGGAAAGCCTGCAGGCACAACTGCAGGCCTGGGGGGCCCAGGTCAGGGCCTTTGCCACGCCACAACAGCTGCTCGATGGATTGCGCCGCCACGCCGTGGGCCCGGACTGGATACTCACCGATGACATGCTGGGCACCGATCTGTCCGGTCTCGATGTCGCGCGTCTGGCCATGCGCGAGTTCGGCGTGGGCCGGGCCTGCCTGATCACGGGCAACACCGAACCCAAACGACTGGAGGAGCTGCGTCAGAGTGGCCTGCCGGTGATCGTGAAACCGGCGACGCCAGAACAATTGGTGGCCCTGCTGGGCGCAAGGAGCAGCAGCCGCCTGCCGGCTACGGCCGCTTGAGCACCGCATCGCCACAGAGTTCGCCGAGCTGGCGATAGCTTTCCCACTGCGCATCATCGAAGAACTGGTCAACGGTGGGCTGGTTGGGGAACTGCGGATGGTTGTCAGCGTAGCAGCGCAGATCCAGTGACTTTTGCGCCGGGCCGAGGCAGGGCTTGATCAGCAGCAACCAGCTGATCTGCTCCGTGCCGGGATACCGCACCCGGGCCAATGCCGCACAGGCTGTGCCCTCGCGTCGTATCTGCGCCAGCGAGCCGATGGCCTCCGGATCAAACCACTCGCGTATCCACTGCGGCACCGCGCCGCCTGCGAATGCGGCCCAGCCATTGTTGCCACTGCGCTGCGGATCGACCCACTCGATGCTGGCATTGAAGTCCAGCCGGGCGCGACGCGACAATTCGGCCATGTCATCGAAGCGGTAGGCGGTGTCGTCGCTGCCATCGAGCGCGATCATCAATGCCACGCGGCGCCTCAGCAGCTCGTACAGTCCGCTGTTTTCGAAATGCGCGCCATCGCTCAGATACCAGTGCCGGGCCGACGGCCCACGGTAGTAGGCGCCCCACTCGTCCAGCAGCATCTGCTGCGTACGGAACAGCGTGCCAGGCGCACTGACCAGGCGATGGAAGAAGGTGGGCGGAAAGCGTCCGGGGCGATCGGCCGCGGCGATGCCGCTGTTCCACCAGTAGCCGATGCGCACATTCAGCAGGCCATACAGCAGCGACATCGCCACGCTGGTGTCGCGACCCGAGCCCGTAGTGAACGCAGCCCCGGAGATGGCCATCCAGTCGCTGAGCTTGAGATTCTCCACCTGTGCATTTCGCTGATCGTCGCGGCCCAGCACGTGGAAGGCATCCGGATTGGCGCCGATGGGCAGCGCCTTCACTACGGGCACAGGTTCCTGCGTCCACAGTGCATGATGCCGCACGCCGACGCTGATGCCGGCCGGTCCCAGGCACATCGGCAGCCCCTTGTCCTCGGGCAGATGGCGACCGGTGATGGCATCGGCACTTTCATTCACGCAGACATTGATCAGATGCAGCGGCCCGCCATTGCGCTCGGGGTGGTATTGCGCGAAGGCCAGATCATCGTTCGGATGCGACTGCGTGACATCAGGCGGTACATCCGCAGCACCGGCATTCACGCGCGCCGGATTCGATGCACCCAGGAAGGTGCGCGCCAGCCGCGAGCCATAGGCCGCCTGCAGCGAGGAAAGATTGGCGAAGCGGGTGGCCCGCCCCAGCGCCAGCGACAGAAGCAGCGCAAAGCCGAACAGGAACAGACCCACGCGGTGGCCGGCGTCGAAGGCGGCATGCGTCAGCACATCCAGCGCCAGCAGCAGGAAGGTGGCGAGCGCGAATGCAATGATGCCGAGCCCGAGCTTGCGCTGCGCTGATATCGACGTGCGCGACATCACGCTGGTCTTGAGCATACGCGCACGTTCCCACAGCGCCCGCGCGGCGGGCAGCATCAGATTCAGCAGCACCATGCCGCCGACCACCGGAACGCGCAGCGCGCCCGAAGCCGTTCGCGCTACCGAATCGAGCAGCGCCCAGACCACGCTGGCGCCTACCAGCATCAGGACCACACCCAGTGCGCGGCTCAGGCGGTTGCGCACCAGCACACCGATCTGCGCAGGGGTAGCCTCGCGCGGCCCGGGGTGACGCACCAGTTCCAGCCAGGCCCAGGCCAGCAGCAGTGAACCCAGTGCGATCAGTCCCGCAACCTGTGCTTCCGGCCAGCTCAACAGGCCGATGGCGCCGCCGATCAGTACCAGCCATGCGATGAGTGCAAACCAGGGTGTCACCGGCGTGGTGGCAGGCTTGGGCGCAAGCCAGTACCCCAGCAGCATGGGAAGCACCACTGCCAGCATGAGGATGCCGGGTGCCCACCACCAGGGACTGCAACTGAGCATGGAAAAAGTGCTCTGGGCGCAGACCTGTGTCGAAGTGGGACCTGCAATCAGCCGCAATCCCGCCAGCAACGCCACCAGCAGTGCACCGATCACCGCGTGCACCGTGACCAGATTTCTCCAGATCACGCCCAGGTGGGTCTGATAGTCGGAACGTCCAGCACTGAGCAGGTAGCTGGCATGGCGCCGCAGCCACCAGATTTCATTGGAGGCGGTGTTCGAGAGCGTCTGTTGCACGCGTTCGGCCGGATTGGCCACGGAGTGGGAAATGCGCGTGAACAGCCGTCCCATGAAGGCGCCGATGTAGCCACCGCCCGAGACCGTGGAAAGGAAATCGATCTCCCGCAGGCGGTTGCAACGCGCCAGGGACTGCAGCATGCCGAGGGCGAAGGTGCCGCTGCGGATGCCACCACCGGAAAGAGCCAATCCCACCGTGCGCTCCGGCAGCTCGTTCCGCAATGGCGGGACAGCGGCTGCGGGTTCCACTCTCCCCTCTTCGACGATGCGGCGGCGCCCGCGGATGGCTTCGGCTTCGGCGGCTTTCAACTGTTCGGGATACAGGGCGGAGTCGGCCAGCAGCATGTCGGCCGCTTTCTCGCCGACCATGAACACGGGAGTGACGATGAAATAGCCCGGGATGCGATGGAACACCGACGCATCTGCCACGCGCAACCCGCGCACTCCATGAACGCGCAGTCGGCTGTCGAGCACCGCCTCGCGATCCGCCAGTTGCGCCGGGTCGGCTTTCCACGGGTCAGATCCCATGCGGCAGGTACCGCAGGCGTGATGACCCCAGGCCTCGTTACGGATCCAGTCACGCAAGGCCTGCGAATCAGTGGGGTGCGTCGGACCGGGCTGGATTTCGTCGTCGATCATCGAGCTGGCGCCATTCACGCGCCGCACGAACTCCACGCCGCTGCACAGCGCCTCCAAGTCCTCGGTGCCGGCGGCTGGGCCCTCCTGGAA
>DATNCK010000221.1:0-3460 GCA_035571575.1 Steroidobacteraceae bacterium
TGGCGATCACGGCCAGGCGCACCGGCGCATCGACCGGAATCGAACCCGCCATCACGGCATCACCGGCCATATGCTGCACCGGCCACGATTCACCCGTGAGCAGCGACTCATCAAAGCTCGCCGGTGCACCCAGAAGGCGCGCATCCGCGGGAACGTTTTCCCCGGCCACTACTCGCACAGTGTCTCCGGCGATCAGCTGGGGCGCCGGCACAGCTTCGATCGAACCATCCGCCAGCTCGCGATCCGCCAGCACGGGCATGGCGCGCGCCAGCGTATCGAGGCGCGCACCGGCAATGCGGCGCGCACGCTGCTCGATCATGCGAGCCATCAGCAGCAGGAACACGAACATCACCGCCGCGTCGAACCAGACCTGCGCGCCGCCGCGCAGAAGCTCCACAGTACTGGCGGCCCAGGCCAGCAGTGTCGCGCCGGCCACCAGCACATCCAGTCCCGCTCGCCGTTCGCGCAGTTCGCGCCACGCGCCAGCAATGAAGGGAAAGCCCGCGTAGAAGACTGCCGGCGTTGCGATCAGAAAGGTCAACCAGCGGAAGAAGTCTCGCGTTGGCAGCGGCATGTGATGCTGCGGATCCAGATACAGCGCTTCGGCAAACATCATGGCCTGCACAGTAGCGATGCCGGCCAATCCGGCCCGCAGCAGCCAGCGACGGTTCTCCCCACTTCGCGCTACTTCTTCCTCGCGTGTGCCGGCCAGAAAGGGCCGATAGCCCAGCGTGGCCAGCCGCCGCAGAATCGATGACAACTGGTTCTGGGCGGGATTCCATACCAGCCGGATGCGACCAGTAACCGCGTTGGCCACCACCTCGCGGACGCCCGCCTCGCGCGCCAACGCGCGATCAATCAGCCAGGCGCAGGCCGCGCAACGCATGCCGTCGGTCAGCAGCACGACTTCGCACCCGCCCGGTACCGCCCGCTGGTACGGTGCCATGACGTCGGGACGATCCCAGACACTAAAGTCACTTTCCTGCACGGTGGCACGTCCCGCGGGACTGCTGCGCAGCGAGTAGTAATCATCCAGACTCTGCGAATGAATCCATTGCGCCGCGGCTGCGCACCCCGTGCAGCAAAATACCTGCGATACGCGATTCACCTCACAACTCACGGGAGCGCCACCCACGCCTTCACCGCAATGAAAGCAAGTGCCAGCAGAGGCCTGCGCCGCAAGTATTGGCGGCTCGATCGCAGCCACTGCAACCGTGCTCATGGCGCTGCGGCCTGACCTGCAGCGCTGTTGATCTCCTCCGCGGGCGCAAAGAAGCTGCTCACCACACGCTGTGGTCTTTGACCCGTCTGTCCCGCAGCGTCTTGAGCATCGGAGCTCACCTGCAGCACCATGTCGTGACGGCCATGGACAAGAGCCGGCGCCACGATGCGCAGCGGTACGGAAATGACCAGCCCCGCTGGCGCGTCGATGCGATCGGCCACATCCATCAGTCGTGCATCCGGCGGCGCGGTGGCCAGGCTCACGTGGAATCGAACCGCATGATCGGCCTTGTTGACGATCTTCAGGGTGTAGTCGTTTTCGACCGAGCCATCGCCCAACACTCTGTACAGCGCATTGCGGTCACGCAGCACCTCGATCAGAAAGGATTTGCGATGCGCCACCCCCCAGCCCCAGCCGCCCACCAGCAACAGCAGCAGCGCGCCGTAAACCATGACCCGCGGCCGCACCACGCGCGAGGGGCGTCCATCAATGGCATTCTGCGTGGAATAGCGAATCAGACCGCGCGGATATCCCAGCTTATCCATCACCTGATTGCAGCCATCGATACAGGCGCCGCAGGCGATGCACTCGTACTGCAGACCGTTGCGGATATCAATTCCCGTGGGACACACCTGCACGCAGATCGTGCAGTCGATGCAGTCTCCGAGCGCGGCCGCTTCGAACTGCGGCAACGGCGGCGCGTCGCCGCGATCCCAGGTGATGGTACCCCGGGCTTTGGCGCGGGTAGCAGCCGCCGACGGATGCTGGCTGGCACGAAAGGCATAGTCCTGCGCCGTGGCAGCATCCAGCAAACCACGCCCGCGCTGGGCGACACTGCCCACGCTGCGCGCCCGGGATCCGCGTGGCTCGCCGCGCGCGGCATCATAGGCAATGATCAACGTGTTGCGGTCGAACATCGCGCTCTGGAAGCGTGCGTAGGGACACATGTACTTGCAGACCTGTTCGCGCAGGAACCCCGCATTACCCCAGGTCGCCAACGCGTAGAAGCCGACCCAGAACGTCTCCCATCCACCCCACTGCGCGAGCCGCGCCCGGTCTGCGAGCTCGTGGATGGGCGTAAAAAAGCCAACGAACGTGAACCCCGTCCACAGCGCCAGCAGCACCCACAGCACATGTTTGCTGCCCTTGCGCAGCAGCTTGTCTAGCGACCACGCAGCTCCGTCCAGTCGCATGCGATCCAGTCGATCGCCCTCGGTCCAGCGTTCGATCAGCAGGAACACTTCTGTCCACACGGTTTGCGGACAGGCGTAACCGCACCACAGCCTTCCGGCCAGTGCTGTAAAGAAGAACAGCGACAGCGCTGCCACGATCAGCAGCAGCGCGAACAATGGAAAATCCTGTGGCCAGAAAGTCACCGCCAGAATGTGGAACTTGCGTGCCGGCAAATCGAGGAGCACGGCCTGGCGGCCCTGCCAGCTCAGCCAGGGGACCAGATAGAAGAGGCCCAGCAGCCCGATCACGGCGGCGTGGCGCAGTTTCTGCAACCGGCCATTCACGCCGCGCGGATAGATCTTGGCCTCGCTGACGTAGGCTGCTGCGGGTTCCGCAGTGGCGTGGCTGCTCATGACGTCACGGGGCTGGCGGTCCGCGATTGAAGCGGCTCGCGGGTCGCAGCAGAATCCACGTAAACAGGCTCGAGCTGGCCGTGGCGATCCAGAAGAGAAAGAAGCCCAGCGTATAGCCCAGCTCACGCGACAGAGACAGGCCCGGAAAGGTCAGGTCACGCAATACCAGTGGATCGACGAAGGCGAAGCACACCATCGTGCAACCGCCCGCCGCGAAAAAGCTCGGCCACAGGATGGCGCCCAGGCGTTGACTGGCACTGCGCGGTGCGTGATCGAATGCCGTCCCCTCGCGTAGCGGGCTCACTACTGACCTGCCGGATGGGACAGCGACCACACATAGGCGGCGGCCAGTCGCGCGGGTGTCTCACCGATCAAGGGTTTCTGCGCAGGCATGACGCCATTGCGACCTTGATTCAACCCTTCGCGGATCATGGGCCGGGTACCGCCATACAGCCAGTAGTCGTCAGTGAGATCCGGCGCACCCAGCTGAGTATTACCGCGCGCATCCGGTCCATGACATGCGCTGCACACCGCAGCAAACAGTTTGCGGCCGCGTCCCACGGCCTCCACATTGGTGGCCAGCAGTGACTTGTCCGTCAGCGAGAGCACGTAGGCTGCCGCGTCATCCACCGCAGACTGTCCGCCCATGCTT
>DATNCK010000222.1:0-11452 GCA_035571575.1 Steroidobacteraceae bacterium
CATCGTCAAGGCCGATATCGGCATCAAGGCGGGACGCATCGCCGGCATCGGCAAGGCGGGCAATCCCGATGTGCAGCCGGGCGTGAACATCGTGATCGGCCCGGGCACGGAAGTGATCGCCGGCGAGGGATTGATCGCCACTGCTGGCGGTATCGATGCGCACATTCACTTCATCTGCCCGCAGCAGGTGGATGAGGCATTGATGTCGGGCGTCACCACCATGATCGGCGGCGGGACCGGTCCGGCCACGGGCACCAACGCCACCACCTGCACGCCGGGCCCCTGGCATATCGCGCGCATGTATCAGGCGCTGGATGCACTGCCCATGAATTTCGGCCTGCTGGGCAAGGGCAACGCCAGCCTGCCCGAAGCACTGGAAGAACAGGTGCGTGCCGGGGTGATGGGCATGAAGCTGCACGAGGATTGGGGCACCACGCCGGCGGCCATCGACTGCTGTCTCTCGGTGGCGGAGAAGCACGACATCCAGGTAGCCATTCACACCGACACGCTGAACGAATCGGGTTTCGTGGAGGACACGCTCGCCGCATTCAAGGGCCGCACCATCCACACGTATCACACCGAGGGCGCGGGCGGCGGCCATGCGCCTGACATCATCAAGGCCTGTGGCGCACCGAATGTGCTGCCTTCATCGACCAATCCCACACGGCCCTACACCGTGAATACCGTCGATGAGCACCTCGACATGCTGATGGTCTGCCACCACCTTGACCCCGGCATCGCGGAAGACGTTGCGTTTGCGGAGTCGCGCATCCGTCGCGAGACCATTGCCGCTGAAGACATTCTTCACGATCTGGGTGCGTTTTCGATGATCTCCTCCGACTCGCAGGCCATGGGCCGCGTCGGCGAGGTGATCGTGCGCACCTGGCAGACCGCGCACAAGATGAAGCAGCAGCGTGGCGCGCTGCCAGAAGACGGCGCGCGACACGACAACTTCCGCGCGCGCCGCTACGTGGCCAAGTACACCATCAATTCGGCCATCACTCATGGCATCGCGCACGAGGTGGGTTCGCTGGAAGTCGGCAAGCTGGCGGATATCGTTCTGTGGCGGCCTGCGTTCTTCGCCGTCAAGCCTTCACTGATGATCAAGGGCGGCATGATTGCCGCCGCGCCCATGGGCGATCCCAACGCCTCCATCCCCACGCCACAGCCCGTGCACTACCGGCAGATGTTCGGTGCGCTGGGCGGAGCCTGCGGCGCGACGTCGATCAGTTTCGTGTCCAAGGCCGCGCTGGAGGCTGATGCGCTCGCACCGTTGGGCCTGACAAAGCAGCTCTCGGCCGTGCGCAACACGCGCAGCATCGGCAAGGGCGACCTGCCGCTCAACAATTACCAGCCAAAGATCGACGTGGATCCACAGACCTACGAAGTGCATGCCGACGGCGTGCTGCTCACCTGCGAGCCCGCCACGTCGCTGCCGTTGGCGCAGCGTTATTTCCTTTTCTAGAAGGCCTGCCCATGTTGCACGTTGAAAAGCACTACCACGGATCGATGCAGGCCACCGAGCGTCTGACGCTGCCCTTTGACCTGCGGCAGAAGAGTCGGCTGCGCTGTCATCTCGACAGTGGCGAGGAGGTAGGGCTGCTGCTGGAGCGCGGCACGGTGCTGCGCGGTGGAGATCTGCTGCAGGCCGACGACGGGCGCATCATCGCGGTAATCGCGGCGCCGGAGTTGCTGTCAGTTGTTGCCAGCGCAGATGCCCTGCAGCTGGCGCGCGCCGCCTATCATCTGGGCAACCGCCACGTGGCGCTGCAGATCCGCGCAGCTGCGTTGAGTTTCCTGCACGATCACGTGCTCGACGACATGCTGCGCGGCCTTGGGTTGGCGGTGCGCGTCGAAACTCTGCCCTTCGAGCCTGAAGGTGGCGCCTATGGTCGCCATGAGCACGCACCGCACAACGCCCATGTTCACTCACACGCTCACGATCATGCCGACGATCACGCGAACGATCACGAGCACGCGCATGGACATCACCACCACCACTGAGTCCATCGACTCGCTGGCGCTGCTGCGACTGCTGCAGCTGGTCAGCCCTGCGCTGCCCATCGGGGCCTTCAACTTCTCGCAGGGGCTGGAGTACGCGATCGAGGCTGGCTGGATTCGCGACGAGGCGCAGGCGGGCCGCTGGATACAGGGGGTGGCGCAGCAGGGCGTGGGTACGCTCGACATCCCCTTGCTGGCGAGAATGCACACCGCATGGAGCGCTGGTGACGCAGATGGCGTACGCGTGTTGAGCCGCCAGCTCATTGCCAGTCGCGAGACCTGCGAGCTGCGCGAGGAAGACCGGCATCTAGGCCGCTCCCTGGCGAAGATATTGATCAGCCTCGACCTGCCGCAGGCAGAGGGCTGGCAACGCAGCGACGAGGCCACACTGGCCGCCCTGTTTGCACTGGCCGCGGTGCACAGCCAGGTGCCACTGCAGGCTACATGTGTCGGATATCTGTGGGCATGGGCCGAAAACCAAGTCATCGCCGCCGTGAAGCTGCTGCCGCTGGGACAGACGGCCGGCCAGCGTGTACTCGAAGGCCTGCGGCTCACGATTCCTTCCATCTGCAGCGCAGCTCTGCAACTCGCCGATGAGCAGATCGGTACCAGCACGCCCGGCGTCGGCATTGCCAGCGCCCGTCATGAAACCCAGTACACCCGTCTGTTCCGATCCTAGGAGAACCGCATGAGCCGCCTGAATCGCTACGCCGTCCTCGCATCCACGCTGATGCTGCCGCTGATGGCACAGGCTCACCCCGGGCATGAAACGCATGCGACGCTGATGCAAGGCTTGCTGCATCCGCTTACCGGCTGGGATCACCTGTTCGTGCTGCTGTCGCTGGGTGCGCTCGCGGCAGGACGTGGCCCCGGCATGGCGATGACCTGCGGCGCTCTGCTGGCTGCTGCGCTGTCGGGTGGCGCAATGATCGGCCTGACCTGGCCGACGGCGTCTTTCGTCGAACCAGCGATTCTGGTGACGGTGTTCGGCTGCGTGCTGCTATTGGCGCTGCGCAGACACATCAGTCGAGGCGGTCTCGCCGCGTTGTGCATTGCCTTTGCGCTGGTCCATGGGGTGGCGCATGGACAGGAGGCACCGGGTGGCGACCTGGTCGCCTACTTCGCGGGCTTCACATTCTCGGGTGCCATCATCTACGCCGCAGGTGTAATGCTCATGCAGCGCCTGTTGTGGCGGATGTCTCCCGCCGCCGCGCGCGGCGAGTGAGTGCCCTGCAGCCTTAGAGTGCGGCCCTGGAGTGCGCCTCAGGGCGCAGACTTGGCTGCATCCAGCGCGGATTTGAGCTGGCGCGCCCAGGTTTCCAGCGCGCGTTCGGCTTCCGCGCGATTGAATACGCTGTTGGCCCATTCGAGACGGTCGTATTCCTGCGCGCGCTGCAGATCGCTGGCGCGATACAGCGTGGTGCCCGTCACCGAGTCACGCAGATTCACCAGAATGCGCATCTCGCCGGCACTCTTCACATATACATGCACGTTGCCGGCGTTGCGCGGCTCGATTCCGTTGATGATCAGATCGACGATTTCGGCCTGCACGTCCAGCACGTTCTCTCCGGATGCCTTGGCTATGGTGTAGCCGCCCTTGGTGAGCACGCGCGCAAAGGTCTCGCCCGCGATCTTCGACAGCTCGCTGCGGATGCGCTCCACTTCATCGCTCTTGAGGCCAAACGTGCCGTAGTCGCGCGGATCCCAGTTCTTGCTGAATGCCACGCTCACGGGCCTGAGCAGAAGGCTGGTGTAGCCCTTCAGGCTGGCACCCGGCCGTTTGTAGGCCTTGTCGATGTTCTTCACCTGGATCTGCACCAGTCCGTCTTCGGTGGTGCCCGGCACATCCGCGGCATGCAAAGGCATCGCGACCAGCATCAGCAGGGGCAATGCACGAAAAGCTGCAAGGGATGATTTCATGATGGGCTCCATCCGCGATGAGGCGGCCGATTGTACGGCCGCCTTCATCCCGGTTGCGCTTGCCGCGACAGCAACTGCAAAGCCGTGTCGTTTCAGATCGCGTGCGTGGCGGGCTGCAGCAGCAAGGCTTGCACCGTGTAGACGCGGAAATCGACCCACTCGCTCATGGCTTCACCTTCGACAGGGCATCGTTGAACAGCGCGGAGATCTGCGCGGGCGTGAGGCCGGTGCCGAGCAGCGATCCAATCAATTCGCGGATCACCCGTTCGGCCTGCCCGGATTGTGCGCGCCGCACTTCATGCGCCGCCTCATCGCGCACGAAGGTGCCGCGACGTCCTGCAGTGAGAATCACGCCCTGATCCTCGAGCAGCTTGTAGGCCCGCGCGACGGTGTTTCGATTCAGCGAGAGATCGCTGGCGAGCTGGCGCACGGGTGGCAGTGGATCGCCGGATTTCAGCAATCCCGCTGCCACGCCCTGCTGCACCTGCCGGACGATCTGCTCGTAGACCGGCTCCGGGGAACTGGTCAGAATGGAGATATCCATATTGTCCTAATAATAACTAGGACAAAGTGACAAATCAAATCCCAAGGAGGCAGCCATGAGCGAGGAATCGAGCGCCGCGCGCCCGCCGGTTCATCTGTGGGTTGTGGGAGTGCTCGGCGTGCTGTGGAACGCCTACGGCTGCTTCGACTACTTGATGAAGCAGACCAGTGCGAGTTACCTGGCTGCGTTGCCGCCCGAACAGTCCACGATGCTCGCGCAGATGCCGTTGTGGGCCAATGTGGTCTGGGCCATCGGTGTCTGGGCCGGCCTGCTCGGCTGCATCCTGTTGTTGTTGCGCAGTCGCTGGGCCGCGCATGTGTTCCGTTTGTCACTGCTGGGCGCAGCGGTGGGCACGGCATACCAGGTGCGACAGCTGCCTCAGCCGATGAAATCCTCGGACTGGGTACTGACGATCGCGATACTGATGGTTTGCGTGGCGCTGCTCATTTACGCGCGCTGGCAGACAGCGCGCGGCGTACTGCGCTGAAGCCTCTTGCCGGAAGCAGCGGCCCTGCATGCAGGGCCGTTCCGCGCAAGTGTCGTTACTTCAGCGTCGCACTGTCGAGGTTCAGCTTGTCGATGCCGATGCGCTCGAGCTTTGGATACTTCGCTTTCAGTTTCGCGCCGAACACCGCGGCATCGCCCACGACCACCAGTGAAGCGGCTGCCGGATCAAAGTGCGCCTTCGCTGCTGTGGCCACCTGGGCGGGCGTGACGGCGTTGATGTCCGCGGCATAGGTCTGAAGCTTCTCGAGTGGCAGGCCGAACTGGGCCAGCGCGGAAAGCTGCCCGGCGAGGCCACCGGTGGTTTCCACCGAGCGGCCGAAGCCACCAATCAGCACGGCCTTGCGACTGGCCAGCTCTGTGTCGGGGATCGGGCGCGCGCTCAGGCCGGTCATTTCCGCCGTCATGAGATCCACCACCTGCAGCACGGCATCATTGCGTGTCTGCGCCGAGGCGATGATGGGCGCGCCCTGCTTGCGCGCAGCCATGCCTGAGCTCGCGCCATAGGAGAGACCGCGCTTCACGCGGATCTCCTGGTTCAGCCGCGATGAGTAGCCGCCGCCCAGCACATTGTTGGCCAGCTGCGTCGCGAAATAATCCTCGCCCAAACGGCTGGGTCCGATGCCACCCATCAGCACGGCGGCCTGCCCGATCTTTGGAATGTCGATCAACAGGGGTGGCTGCGCGCGTGCGGTCGATTCGCCTGCCGCTACGGCATTCAACGCCGCCTCCGGCTTCTTCCATGCCGCGAAGGATTGCTCGGCCAGCGCAAAGCCAGCCTCCGGCGTGATGTCGCCGGTGATGACCAGTACCGCATTGTCCGGACGCCACCAGCTGTCATGGAATTTCACGGTGTCGTCGCGGGTGAGCGCAGCGATGGATTTGGGAGACGGCGTCTTGCCGTAAGGACCGTCGCCGAACAGCCGTCGAGTCATCGCGAAGCTGGCCACTGAATTGGGCTGACGCAGCGAGACCGTGAGGCCGTCGAGCGCTTCCTGTCGCGCACGGTCCAGTTCCTCATCCTTGAACACGGGATTGATGGCCACATCCGCCAGCACGGCGAACACTTCGTGCGTCTTGTCGGAGCGTGTCACCGCCGAAAGATTGGAGGAATCGGCGACCGCGCCTCCACCCAGTGAGGCGCCAAGGCTTTCGATCTGGCGCGAGATGTCGGTGGCCGAGCGCGTTGCCGTGCCACGCGTCGCCAGATCCGCCGTCATGGTCGCCAGTCCCGCGCGATTCGCCGGATCGAGCGCAGCACCGGCCGAGACACGCAGATCGGCAGCGACCAGCGGCAGGCCAGGACGGTTGGCGACGATCACGCGCAGGCCATTGGCCAGCGTCTTCTCTGTGGCGCCGGGCACCTTTGCGGCCACGGCCTGGCCGGGCTGTGGCGGCGCCTGGCGCTTGTCTTCGGGCGCCAGCACATAGGTCGGCACTTCCGCCGCGGGGATGTCGATCTTTGCCGTGGCGATGGTCTTGGAATCGGCGATCACATCGCCCTTCGCACCTGCCGCTTCCGGCAGGTAGCGGATGGTCACCGAGTGCGCATCGTCCATGATGGACTTCGCCACGCGCTGCACATCGGCCGCGGTGACCGACTGCAGGCTGGCGAGGATGCGATCCGACGCGGCGGGATCCTTGTAGATGATGATGGAGCGCGCCAGTTCGTCCGCCCTGCCATCCGTGGTCTCACGCTGTTCCAGCGTCTCCATCACCAGCTCATTGCGCGCTTCTTCGAGTTCGGTTGCAGTCACCGGCACATCGCGGATCTTCGCGATCTCCGTCTGCAGCGATTTCAATCCGTCATCCGCCGACTTGCCGCCGGAGAGAATCGCGACCAGCGAATAGAAACTGGGCTGCTGGCGGATCTCGATCTGCGAGCCCACCTGCGCGGCCAGATGCTGGTCATACACCAGCGACTGATACAGCCGCGACGATTGACCCAGCTGCAGGATGGCATCGAGCACCATCCACGCGGCAATATCGGGACTGCTGGCGGCCGGAGCCGGCCAGCTCACCATCACGGCGGGCAGCGGCACGTTCGGCGCATATACAGTGAGGGACTTCGGAGCCGCGCGCGCGGGTTCCACTGCAGTCACACGCGGAATCGCCCGCTTGGGTGACTGCAGCGCGCCGAAGTATTTGTCCACCCAGGCATCGAGCTGCTTCTGGTCGAAGTTGCCCACGATGACGAGAATGGCGTTGTCAGGCCGGTAGTAGGTGGCGTGAAAGGCCTTCACGTCCTCGAGGGTCGAAGCCTGGAGATCTTCGATGGAGCCGATGCCCGGCCGGCCATAGGGATGCACATCGAAATTCGCCTGTGCCGAATACAGCCCGAACAGGCGGCCATACGGCGCGGCGAGAATCCGCTGCCGCAATTCCTCGATGACCACATCGCGTTCGGAGTGGAAGGCGTCCTGGTCCACCACCAGCGAGCCCATGCGCTCGGACTCGGCCCATATGATGCGCTCGAGATGATTCGCCGGCACCGTCTCGAAGTAGTTGGTGTAGTCGTCGGCGGTGGAGGCATTGTTGAAGCCGCCCACATCTTCCGTGAGCCGGTCGAAGCTCTCGGCCGGCATGTTGGCCGTGGCCTTGAACATCAGGTGCTCGAACAGATGCGCGAAACCCGAGCGCCCCGCCGGATCGTTCTTCGAGCCCACGTCGTACCAAACCGCCACCGACACATTGGCCGTGTTGGAATCCGGCAGCGCATACACGCGCAGGCCATTGGCCAGCGTGCGCATCTGCGGCTGCAGGGGAGGGATGGAGAGGCCGCCCGTGTGGGCTGTCTCGGCTTTCGGCTGGCAGGAAGACATGGCAATACCTGCGGCGGCGATGAGCGTGGCGACGAGCGGCTTCTTTTTCATGGATTACTCTCTACAGCAGGTCCTTCACGCCATCACGCTCTTCGCGCAGCTCGGTCTCGCTGGCATCCATGCGCTTGCGGCTGAAATCATCGACCGACAGTCCCTGCACAATGCTGTATTCGCCGTTCTTCGTCGTGACCGGATACGAATACACAAGGCCATCCTTGATGCCGTAGCTGCCATCCGACGGCACGGCCATGCTGACCCAGTCGCCGTCGGCGGTGCCCTTCACCCACGTATGAACATGATCGATCGCAGCGGCGGCCGCAGAGGCTGCCGATGAAGCGCCGCGCGCCTTGATGATGGCCGCGCCGCGCTGCTGCACCACCGGGATGAAGGTCTCTTCGATCCACTTCTGATCCACCAGCGACTTCGCAGCCTTGCCACCGACGGTGGCATGCGAGAGATCCGGATACTGCGTGGAGGAATGATTGCCCCAGATCGTGAGCTTCCTGATGTCGGTCGTGTGCGTGCCGGTTTTTTCCGCCAGCTGCGACAGCGCGCGATTGTGATCGAGCCGCGTCATCGCGGTGAAATTGCGCGGATTCAGATCCTTCGCATTCGCGCGAGCGATGAGTGCATTGGTGTTCGCGGGATTGCCGACGACCAGCACCTTGATGTTGCGATCGGCGACTTCATTCATCGCCTTGCCCTGTGCGGAGAAGATCTGTGCATTCGCGAGCAGCAGATCCTTGCGTTCCATGCCCGGGCCGCGCGGCCGCGCGCCGACGAGCAGCGCCACCTGTGAATCCTTGAAGGCGACCTTCGCATCATCCGTTGCGACGACCTTGTTCAGCAGCGGAAACGCGCAGTCGTTCAGTTCCATCACCACGCCCTGCAGCGCCGGCAACGTCGGCGTGATCTCCAGCAGGTGCAGATTCACGGGCTGGTCATCACCCAGCAGATGACCCGAGGCGACGCGGAAGGCGAGGGCATAGCCGATCTGGCCAGCGGCGCCGGTGATGGTGACGGTAACGGGCTTTTTCATCTGGTCTCCAAGGCAAGGGCGGGCCCCCTGGAGGGGCTCCAAAGGGGGTCAGATTCTACCGGGCAACTTTTTGTTAAGGGGGTGTTGACACTGAACTAGTGTTGTAGTTGAATACAACACCATCGAGGTAGAGGAGTCAGTCCGAAGCCTCAGGAACCGAACCGAAACAAATGGAACAAGGAGTAAGGAACATGGAGATCACGAATGGCAACGCGGGACTGGGCCTGGTTTCTCGAGCCGTCGCCTTTGCAATGGCTCTCACCACCACCGCCTTCATCACCACCGCCACCGCGGTTGTCTTCACGGGCAGCAGCCAGGCCGTCGGCTCGCACCTCGTCGGTGCGGTCATCGCGCCGATCCGCACGCTCATCGGCGTCTGAACCAAGCCGATGAACGCGCACACCATTGACGGCAATTCCGAAACAATCGGGGTTGAAAAGGCAAGAACTATGTCCAAGGTGATACAGCAACAGAGGAGCATGGCGATCGGGTTGTTCTCGAACGCGCTGTTCTGCCTGTGGTTGTCCTCGGCCTGCCTCGTGGTGTGGATGGATTTCGGCGCAGGTACGGGCAAGCCGGCGGCACAGGCCATCTCGGTCGCGTCCAAGCCTGCCGCCACGGCGACAGTGCCGGATGGCCGCGTTGCAACACCAACCAGCGATGGCGGCGCGGATGCCGCATGATGGCGCAAGAATGAGTCCGGTCGACGCCAAATGGGATGAGTCCCAGCCCATCTATCGCCAGCTGCGCGACCGCGTAGTGGCCATGATGCTGGAAGGGACGTTGAAGGAGGGAGAGGCATTGCCCTCCGTCCGCCAGGTGGCGACCGAGTACCGGTTGAATCCCCTGACCGTGCTGAAGGCCTACCAGCAGCTGGCTGATGAAGGCCTGGTGGAGAAGCGGCGCGGCCTGGGCATGTTCGTGGCGCCCGGCGCCAGCAGCGCGCTGATGACGGATGAGCGCCAGCGCTTCCTCGCCAGCGAGTGGCCCAAGATCCAGGCCACCATCCAGCGCCTGGGCCTCTCGGCTCAAGATCTCCTCAATACGGAAACAACGGGCGCGGCCACGCCGCCGCTGCCGACACGCACGGAGCAGAAGTAATGACGCCAATCATCGAGGCGCGCGGACTGTCCAAGCAGTACCGCGGCGGCAAGCAGGCCGTCGCTGGGGTGGATTTCACGGTAGGGCCGGGCCGTATCCTGGGATTGATCGGGCGCAATGGCGCTGGCAAGACCACGGTGATCAAATCCCTGCTGGGCCTGACTCCGTACCATGGCTCGCTGAAGGTGCTCGGCCGCGATCCCACTTCCGAACGCGACCTGCTGATGCGCGAAGTGTCATTCATCGCCGATGTGGCGGTGCTGCCCAAGTGGCTGCGGGTGCGCAATGCACTGGACTATGTGCAGGGCGTGCATCCCGCCTTCAATCGCGAGCGCGCCGAGCAGTTTCTCTCGACCACCGATGTGAAGCTCACGCACAAGGTGCGCGAGCTCTCCAAGGGCATGGTCACGCAGCTGCACCTGGCGCTGGTGCTGGCCATACGCGCGCGGCTGCTGGTACTGGATGAGCCCACGCTGGGGCTCGACCTGCTGGTGCGCCGCCGCTTCTACGACACGCTGCTCAACGACTACATGGATGAGGAACGCACGATTGTCGTGACCACCCACCAGGTGGAGGAAATCGAATACCTGCTCACCGATGTGATGTTCATCGAACAGGGCAAGATCGTGCTGAACACACCCACCGAGCAGATCGGCGATCGCTACAGCCAGCTCATCGTCAAGCCGGACCAGCTGGCCGCGGCGCGCGCGCTGCGGCCATTCAATGAACGCGCCGTGCTGGGTCGCACGGTGCTGTTCTATGAAAACGTGCCGCGGGAACAGCTCGAACCCCTGGGGGACCTCGGTACGCCTTCCGTTGCCGACCTGTTCGTGGCCTGCATGCAGAAGGAGGCCGCATGAAGGGCGTTTATCCCACGCTGATCAAGCGCGAGTTCTGGGAGAGCCGTTCCCTGTATCTGGCGCCGCTGATCGCAGGCGGCGTGATGATGCTCATGTGGATATGGGGCGCGCTTTTTGCCGCCTCGCATTTCAGGTTCAACTTCAGCACCCCGCCCGCGCCATTTCCGGAGGGAGTGTCGAGGATCGGCATCGGCCTGTACGGCCTTGCCATGCAGCTGTTTTTTGTCTCGTCGCTGGTGTGCGGCTTCTATCTGCTGGACTGCCTGTACGCCGAGCGCAAGGACCGCAGCATCCTGTTCTGGAAATCACTGCCCGTTTCAGACCTGCAGACCGTGGTCAGCAAGTTCGTCGTGGCTACGCTCATCGTGCCGCTGGGTGTGTTCGTGCTGAGCACCGTGCTCTATCCCATCCTCTATGTGATCGCGGCCGCGGGTATTCCGAATTTCGAATACATCTCCGGTGGCTGGAGCACTGCCGACTTTCTACGCGCAGATGGGGCGCTGCTGGGCGGCCTGCTGGCAACGCAGCTGTGGTATGCACCGCTGGCGGCCTGGAGCATGGCCGCCTCGGTGCTGTCGCGCCGTTCGCCGGCGCTGATCGCACTGTTGCCCATCGTGGTGGTGGCCATCTGCGAGGGCGTGATGTTCAGCTCCCGGCATTT
>DATNCK010000223.1:0-7322 GCA_035571575.1 Steroidobacteraceae bacterium
CGGAGTGGATCCGGAGGACGCCTCAATCGGTTCGGCCGCCTGGGCGGAATATCTGGTGGACGGAGATCTCGCGCACGAGATCGACGCACGCGAAATGCCCAAGGACTGGCCCACCGGCTACTTCGCGCGTGATACCAAGAAGCCCTACGACCCCAAGCGGCCGCCCTCTACCGGTGAAGTGTTCCATCTGAATCCGGCTATCGTGGGTTGGGCGTACGACAAAACCAAGGACGTGATGCTGCCCGACAGCGAAGCCCTGGCCAAGGAACGCGCGCTGTTCAAGGGCTTCCCCAATGCGCAGAAACCGCCCTTCGTGCTGCGGGGCGACAACCTGGCCGGCATGACCTTCTGGCATGGCAAGCTGCTGAACGAATGGGCCAACCAGTGGGTGCGCTACTGGACCGATGGCAAAGGGCAGTTCGTCACCTCGGCCATGGAAGACACGGGCAGCTTCTCTTCGGTGAACTATCTCCATCCCACCGGCAAAGTGAACCGCAACCGCTTCATGGTGCTGCGCACGGCCAGCAATTACACCACTCAGCCGCCGGGCCAGACTGCGGCCGAGCATCTGCTGAAGGAGAATCAGGGCTATGCAGGCCTGAATGCCTCGGTGGATGCCGCCTACCGCGTGGGGTCGGTCATCGTGGAAGAAATTGCCGGTCACTGGGATCAGTATCGCGACCACACGCCCGGCGGCGAACCGGCGCAATGAAGTCGCTGCTGATCCGCAACATTCATACGCTGGTGACGATGAATGCGGCGGGTGAGGAGATCCGTGGTGCGGCCATGCTCGTACGCGGCAACCGTATCGAGGCCCTGGGGCCAACTGGCAGCGTGCCAGCCGGTGACGCCGACGAGGTACTGGATCTCAAGGGACGCCACATCGTGTTGCCAGGGCTGGTCAACACGCATCATCATTTCTACCAGCATCTGACTCGTGCCGTACCGGCCGCGCAGGATCGCGAGCTGTTCGGCTGGCTCAAGACGCTGTATCCGATCTGGGCACGGATGACGCCTGAGGGTGTGCGTGCCAGCGCGAAGCTGTGCGCCGCCGAACTGATCCTGTCGGGATGCACGACGGCCAGTGATCACTTGTATCTGTTTCCCAATGGTTCGCGGCTCGATGACGAAATCGAGGCCGTCGCGGCCACAGGCCTGCGCTTCCATGCCAGCCGCGGCAGCATGAGCGTGGGCGAGAGCCAGGGTGGCCTGCCGCCGGACTCGGTGGTGGAACCGGAATCGCAGATCCTGAAGGACAGCGAGCGCGTGATCGCAGCGTTCCATGATCCTGAACCGCTGTCGATGCTGCGCATCGCGTTGGCGCCATGCTCGCCGTTTTCAGTTTCACAGGATCTGATGCGTGAATCCGCCGCCCTTGCGCGCAGCCATCGTGGCGTACGCCTGCATACGCATCTGGCGGAAAATCAGCGGGACCTCGACTACAGCCGCGAGCATTTCGGGCAGACGCCCGTGGAATTCGCTGAAGCGGTGAACTGGCTGGGCTCCGATGTGTGGCATGCGCACTGCGTATGGCTGGAGGAGCCGGGCATCGCACGCTTCGCCGAGACCGGTACCGGCGTTGCGCACTGTCCCTGCAGCAACATGCGGCTGGCGAGCGGTCTCGCGCCAGTGGTGCAGATGCGTGCGGCCGGCGTTGCAGTGGGGCTGGGCGCTGACGGAGCAGCATCGAATGATGCCTCGAACCTGCTGCACGAGGCCCGTCAGGCGATGTTCAGCGCGCGCGTGCGGGCACTGGATGCCGCGGCGATGACAGCGCGCGAAGCTCTGCAGCTGGCCACCCTTGGAGGTGCCCGAGTGCTGGGACGTGAAGACATCGGCAGTCTTGCACCGGGCATGGCGGCGGATTTCATCGCGGTTAACATCGACACACCGCAACTGGCCGGCGCATTGCACGATCCGGTCGCCGGGCTGGTGTTCTGCGGCGAAGACCGCGTCGACTACAGCTTCATCAACGGCCGCTGCGTGGTGAAGGAGCGTCGTTTCCTGCCCTTTGACCTTGCGCCGGTGACCGCCGAGGTCAACCGCCTGTCGCATGCGATGATCAACGGCTGACGCTTCGGGAGCGAGTCGTGGGCGTCGATCAAAGCCTTGTACCCATCGTCGATCTGCTGCAGCCGGAAGGACTGCCTGCCGATCCGCAGCGGATCGTCGCGGCCATGGCCGATGCGCTTGAACATCATGGATTCATGTATCTGCGCGGCCATTCTCTGGGGCCGCGCGTCGAGTCAGCTTTTGAGATGTCGCGGCGGTTTTTCGCGCTGGATCACGCGACCAAGATGCGCAGCCGCTACCAGCAGATCGACGCGAATTTCGGCTACCAGGGGCTGGAAATCGAGAGTCTCGATCCGACCAATGCGCCGGATCTGAAGGAAACCTTCACCATGCGCAATGCGCCGGCGTTGCCTGCCGAGGATGCGCGCTGGCCTGATGTGGCATTCCGCACCCAGGCAGTGGACTTCTATCAAGCGGCATTGGCGCAGGTGCACGGGTTGCTGGCCCTCATGGCGCAGGCCCTCGATCTGCCGCAGCAGTTCTTCACTCCGCTGCATCGAGGTGAGAATGTCACGCTGCGCTATCTGCACTATCCGGCCGGTGTGGCGCAGCGTGATCAGAGGCAGCTCGGCGCGGGCGAGCACACCGACTACGGTTCCATCACCCTGCTGTTTCAGGATGAAGTGGGAGGCCTGGAGGTGTGCGGGCGTGACGGTCGATGGATCGCGGCACCACCGATTCCCGGTTGCGCCGTGATCAATACCGGTGACTTGATGGAGCGCTGGACGAACGGACGTTTCCGCTCTACGCCGCATCGCGTGCGCCCCATTGCTGGCGCGCGCGACCGCTACTCCATTGCTCTGTTCGTCGACCCGGATTCGGACACGCGTGTCGAATGCATTCCCAGCTGTGTCGACGCAGGCCACCCGGCGCGCTATCCGCCCGTGACGGCCGGCGAGCATCTGCACCGGCGCATCGCCGCGACGCACGAGGCCGGCGGCAAAAGGCTTCCGCACCGCTGAGTCCCTGTGGTCTCTGTCCGCTTTTGGCGCGAACAGGGGCTGACGCGATCCATGATGAGGCGCACCAGGGACTCCGTGTCGTTGTTCGCCCAAACGTTTGTGCAGACCATTCTTCCTCATGCCTTGATAAACACGCTGCAAGGTGGCTTTCGCCTCGCACGACGGCTGCACTCTCCCGGGCACGTTCTTTGCTCGTGATCGTTACGAATTTGTCACGAGCGATCGTCGGAAATTCACTGCCTTAGGTGAAGCGCATTCCGCATGACGCGAAAATGGGAGAACAACAAGATGCGCGGACTATTACCTGTCCATATTGCAGTGGCGGCGGCTCTGGCCATGTCATCCAGCGTGGTCATGGCGCAGGAAACCACGTCTTCAGTGCGCGGCAGTGTCAATTCGGACTCTGGCGCCGCGGTTGCCGGTGCGACGGTGACCATCGTACACACACCTTCCGGCACGACCAGCACCAGCATGACCAATGCGGCCGGTGCATTTTCTGCGCCCGGCCTGCGGCCAGGTGGACCCTACACGATCAACGTGACCGCGAGCGGCTACGGTCCGGCATCGCTGAAGGATGTCTACCTCGGAGTAGGCGAACCGTTGAGCCTGCTTCCCCTGGTACTCCGGGCCAACGGAGTCATGGAGGAAGTGGTGGTGTCGGGTCAGACGGCTACGCAGCTGGCCGCCGGACCGACCACCGTTTTGGATCGGGAGGCCGTCGAGGGCGTGGCTTCGGTCAACCGGGATATCCGCGACATTGCCCGCCACGATCCGTTTGCATCATTCAACCCGACCACGCGCGGCGTGCAGATCGCAGGCACGAACAACCGCACCAACAAGTTCTCGGTCGATGGTTTGAACTTTTCCGACAGCTTCGGCCTGAACCAGGGCGGCATGCCCACCACGCGCGGGCCCGTGCCCATGGACGCCGTGGAACAGCTCTCGGTCAAGATCGCACCCTATGACATCACCGAAGGTGACTTCCAGGGAGGCTCGATCAATGTCGTACTGCGCTCTGGCGGCAACGAGCTGAAAGGTTCGGCCTTCTATTCATACACCAGTGATTCGCTGACCGGTGACAAGTCCCGGGGTACGGGCATCAATCTCGACTTTACCAGCAAGGACTGGGGCGCCTTCGTATCTGGCCCGATCATCGAGAACAAGCTGTTCTTCGCGTTGGCTTATGAGCACCTGTCGCAAGGCAACCCGGCTGACATTGGTCTTGTGGGCGCGCCCACGCCGATTCCCACCGTCACGCAGGCCCAGGTGGACCAGGTCTCGACCATCGCCCAGTCGGTATATGGCTACGACACCAGAGGTCTGCGAAACACGCTGCCCGAGACAGACCACAAGTACACCGTAAAAGCCGACTGGAACATCAATG
Organism: Steroidobacteraceae bacterium; assembly: GCA_035571575.1. Classification (GTDB taxonomy): domain Bacteria; phylum Pseudomonadota; class Gammaproteobacteria; order Steroidobacterales; family Steroidobacteraceae; genus ZC4RG30. Next base: position 4,420 of record DATNCK010000223.1, read on the forward strand.
ACTTCCACAGGCTGTCCTATACCGGCATTTTCCAGAACACGTACCAGCAGTCGCCAAGTTCCGGGTCTTTCTCGACGACATCACCCTCGATCAACTACCAGGCCTATGCCACGAACGAACCCGAACTCGTGAATTCCAGTGCACTGCAGCTGAACTCGCAGTGGACCGATGCTTTCAGCACCGAAGCCCGGCTCAACTTCCGCAACTACAGCAAGATCCCTTCTTCGCTGGGTCTGGCCGGCTTCCCTGAAATACAGGTATGCCTCGATGCCAACGACACCGGCAGCTTCTCGCAGTGTTCACAGAACGGCACCGGGCGACTCTTTTTCGGCCTGGAGCGCTTCAGCCAGGCCGACGTGGTGAAGGCCGAGCAAAAGGGCGCCGACCTCGTTGCCCGTCTCAATCTGGGGGATCACTCCCTGAAGGCCCAGGCCACGTACAGCAAGACGGACATCACCAATGTGTTCGTGCAAGGCTCGCTGGGCGTTTATTACTTCGATTCGATCGCCGCGCTGCAATCCCGCAATGCCAGTCAGCTGGTCACCTGGCAGTACTCCATCACCGGCGATCTTGGCGACGTCTCAGCCAGTTTCGACTATGACCAGTACACGCTGGGACTGCAGGACAGCTGGAACATCCTGCCGGAATTGAACCTGACCTATGGTCTGCGTGCCGACATCTACAAGATGAGCGACCGGCCACCGGAGAATCAGTTCTTCGTCAGCCGCTATGGCTTCTCCAATACGCTGACCATCGACGGCAACTCCGTACTGCAGCCGCGTGTCAATGTCACCTGGAAGCCGGAATTCCTGCCGGGCCTGACCGCGCGCGCCGGATTCGGTCTGTTCAACGGGGGTTCCCCGGTGGTGTTCCTGGGCAACAGCTTCTCCGTCGCGGGCGTGTACAGCAATTCGATTTCGGCCACGCGCACAGCCACCGGCTGCACGGGAGTGCCGGCGAACCTGTGCGCGGATGCGCTGAACAACGTCGGCGCAACGCCGCTGAACCAGCGCACGGCTTTGTTCAATTATCTGTCTACCAATACCGCGGCGCTGTCGGCGGCTCCGGTCAATGGCATGACACCGGACTTCAAGTTGCCGGCCACGTGGAAGGCCAATATATCGCTGGACTACATGACCGATCTGGGCGTGCTGGGCAGCGGCTGGAATTTCGGCACCGACATCTATCGCACCTATGTCAAGAATGCCGCGCAGTACACCGATCTGCGCGTGCGACAGGTGGGTACCGCGCCCGATGGGCGGCCCATCTATGCGGAGAACTACACCGGCGGCTCGAGCAACTCCGACCTGCTGCTGTCGGATACGGGACGCGGCCAGTCGCTCATTGTCGTTGGCCGCATCGACAAGAAGTTCGACTTCGGCCTGGGCATGAGCCTCAGCTACGCCAACCAGAACGTGAAGAGCCTGAGCGACATGACCACTTCGACCTATGCCAACGGGGGTTCCACCGGCACCGGTACCTATGGCGGCTCGCCCATGTTCGATCCCAATGGCTCCGCTTATGGGCGTTCCTTCTACGAAATCAAGCACAACTGGAAGCTGAATCTCGACTACAAGAAGCGCTTCTTCGGCGACAACGAAACGCGCTTCGCGCTGTTCGGCGAGCTGCGTTCCGGAACACCGTACAACCTCGGCATGAGCACCACCTCGACCAACGGCCGCTCCTCGCTGTTCGGCACCATCCAGAGCACCAACACCACGGACCGCCGCTACCTGCTGTACGTGCCTGATGTCAGCTCGCAGACCGCGGATGCGAAGGTCAGCTACTCCAGCACAGCCGTGTACCAGGCGTTCCATGACTATGTCATCGCGGAGGGGCTGGCGCAGGGCCAGGTCGTCGCCAAGAACAGCAAGCGTTCGCCGGATTTCTTCAAGGTGGATCTGCACCTGGAGCAGGAGGCCCCGTTTTTTGGCACTGCCAAGATCAAGCTGTTCGCGGATGTGGAGAACCTGCTGAACCTTCTGAACGACAAGTGGGGTTCGTTCCGCTACTACGATCCGCTGCAGGCCGTTGTAGCCGTCAGCTGCGCGCAGACCGCGGGAGCCTCGTGCGCGCGCTATCAGTACAGCAATTTCACCCGGCCAGCCGTGCGCACCGACGGCCGCCTGGGCCTGTGGAACCTGCGGCTGGGTTTCCGCCTCGACTTCTAAGGTGGTGAAGGGTGGCGCGCGTCAGGCGGCGCGCGCCACTGCGGCGTCGATACGGGCGAGGTACTGCTCGCGGCGCGCGGCATCGATCCACGCCACGTGGAAGGCATTGCGCACCAGCTGCAGGATCTCGTCCGGCGTCATGCCGCCCTCCTCATGCAGCGCGATGAGGTTTTCGTTCATGTAGGCGCGGAAATAGGCCGGATCGTCCGAATTCACCGTTGCGCGCATGCCGAGTTGCAGCATCCGGCGGATTTCATCCGCGGTCAGGCTCTGTACGCAGAAGCGGTTCGACACGGGGCAGACGGTCAGGCCCAGGCCGCGTTCGCGGATGGTGCGGCACAGCTCCGGATCCTCCAGTGAATTTACTCCGTGATCGATCCGGTCGACCCGAATCTCATGCAGCACCTGCCGGATGTGCTCCAGCGTATTGAGCTGGTTCACGTCGCAGTGCATGGTCAGGTGCAGGCCCTCAGCGCGGGCGCGCTCGAACACGGCCCTGAACTTCAGCGGTGGATTGTTCTTCTCGTCGGAATCAAGGCCCACGCCGATCAGCCAGTGACGGTAGGGCAGCGCCTCGATCAGGGTCTGCATCGCCGACTCGGCGCTCATGTCACGCAGGAAACACAGGATCAACTGCGTCTCGACGCCCAGTTCCGCCGCTGCGCGTTCCTGCGCGCGCCGTATGCCGGTGATGACCGTGGCGAAGGGCACGCCGCGCGAGGTGTGCGCCTG
>DATNCK010000224.1:0-2729 GCA_035571575.1 Steroidobacteraceae bacterium
GAGACCTTTGACGCCGCGCGCCTGGCGCGGGAGAACGCGCGCCGCGCCGACAAGGGCCAGACGCCGTTCACGACGGTCAGCGCGATGGAATCCTCCGACGATGTGAACGGCGAGAAGGCGCCGGACATCCTGCTCGACCAGACCTCGCAGATCATGGCGGATATCGTCGCTGAAACAGCGGCAGCCAAGAATCCGCCGCGTACGGTCGCCAAGCGTCAGGAACCCGAGGCAGCGCCGGCCAAACCATAACGCTAACGCCGGCTCGAAGTGGCGCGAGCTCTGGCCGCGCCCGGGCGCCCTACTCGTAGAACAGGTCGGAGACGCTCCATAGATCCTGCCCGAGCACATCCCAGCCCGGTGCATCGCCGATCAGTGCGGACCGCACCGAAGTGTCGAGCGGCACCGTCTCCGATGCAGTTCTGAAAGTAGCCGACGCAGCCAGCCGGTCCGCCAGACGTTTCACCTCGCCGCCCAGCGTGGGCTGCCCCTGCAGCATTGCAGCGCGCGCGCGGGCCACTTCCTGCATGGCAGCCATGCAAGCCTGCGCATCTGGACGTGAATCTGATTTCGGCTCGCTGCGGCTCATGGCGTCCTGCACCCGGGCGAGCAAGGCAGGCGGCGCGAGACGTTGCGTGAGCACCTGGGCGCTGGCCAAAGCCGTGAGGTTCAACGTGCGCCGCGCTGCCAGTGACAGCCCCGGATACTTCGCTCCGCCCTGTTCCTCGATCTGCTGCAACTGCGCGCGCGCTTCCTGCAGCACCTGCTCCGCTGCACGCGATTCAGCCTGCATGGCCAGACGACGCCTCTGCAGTTCGCGCCGCGAGAAATACTTCCACCACGCGCGCGCCGCTTCCAGCGCCTGATTGAGCCCGGCCAGCTTGGCGCGCACGTCGGCGGCGGCGCGCTCGGCGTCGGCCAGTTCGGCGCGCACGGATTGCGCCCGTTCGAAAGTCTGCCGGTTCAGATCGGCGAGAAACTGCCGCCGTTCGCGATCTTCGCGTTGCTGTGCCAGCTCGCGCACCAGGGATGCGATCTGCGCATGCGTGGCGGCCCACAGGTCGCGCAGCTGGTAGTGCAGGATGGCGTTGAGCCCGGACAGCGGCACCGACAGGCGCGCTTCCAGCGCCTCCAGTTGCTCGCGCACGCGTGCCGTGGCCGCTTCCTGCAGCTTGACGCGATCGCGCAGCCGGTGGATTTCATCCTGCGCATCGCCCAGTTCTTTCTTCAGTTCCGCGCGATAGCGGAAAAGATTGACGACGCGGGTGTCTTCGGGCGCATCCGGATGCGCCAGCACCACACGACTCTGAAAAAACCGTCCGATCCAGTTGACGTACTGCGACAGCAAACCTGCTCCTGCGTCGGCCACTTCCGTGACACCCAAGGACCTGCAGGCTTCAGTCGGCTTTCAGCGAATGCCCCAGGTCCAGGCTGTATTCCAGCCACTTGTTTAACATGTTGTTATGGACCCAGCGATGTTCCAGTTCACGCTCGGCCTGCAGCGGATTGCGACCGAAAGGCTCGGGACGATCCAGCGGCCAGTGCTGGGCCTGCGCGAGACGCGCGTCACAGTACACGCGAACCCGCACATCCGGATAACTCAGGAAGGTTGCCAGCCCCGGCCCCACTGCGCTGTGGTCCTGGAACAGGTGGGTGAGCCCCAGCGTGGTGGTGTACGCGCATTGCTCCAGCACCACCAGTTTCAGATCGCAGCCGCCGGGCACATGCGAGATGCGCTCGCCACGCAGCAGCGCCGGGTCGCCGCACAGCCGCAGCAGTCGCAGATAGTTGCTTTCGTACAGGGACATCAGCGCGGCGAAGCCGCGCGGTCGCGCAGTCCAGGAAGCAGGCAGCAGTGCATCGGCAACTGTGCTGCTCACGGCACACCCGGCACGACCTGCGCCGCAGGCACGAACAGACACTGGCGGTAGAACTGCAGCTCGCGAATCGAATCGTGGATATCGGCCAGCGCCAGATGCGAGGCCTGCTTGGAGAAACCCGCAGCAAGTCCCGGGACCCAGCGACGCGCCAGCTCTTTCACCGTGCTGACATCGAGATTGCGGTAGTGAAAATAGCGCTCGAGCTGCGGCATCTGCCGGGCCAGAAACCGGCGATCCTGGCAGATGCTGTTGCCGCACATGGGCGAGGATCCGCCCGGCACCCACTGCCGCAGGAATTCCAGCGTCAAGCCTTCCGCAGCAGCCAGCGTCACCTCGCTGGCGCGCACGCGCGCGGTGAGTCCACTGGCGCCGTGCTGGCGCGTATTCCATTCGTCCATGCCCTCCAGCATGGCTTCGGGAGTCTTGATGGCCAGCATCGGGCCTTCGGCCAGCACCGTGAGCTGCGAGTCGGTCACCACCGTGGCAATCTCGATGATCGAATCCGTATCGGTCCTGAGCCCCGTCATCTCCAAATCGATCCAGATCAAGTTGTCGCGATGCTGCACGCTTTCCTCAATGTCCAGTCCCTGAAGCTGACTATGGCATTCTAGGCAAAGAATTTATGGCACGCATGACACATTCCACCCGCCGCAGCACCCGCGAGCCACCCCAGGCGTGAACGCAGAAATCATCGCCACCTTCGGCCGCCACCTGCTGCTGCGAACGGCCGACGGCGGCCTGCGCAAGGCGCGACCTCAGGGGCGTGATCTTGAAATCGCATGCGGCGATCGTGTGGAATGCAATGAGAACGCCGGCGAGACACTGGTCACTGCCGTGCGCCCGCGCGATACA